>NZ_CABFVA020000001.1 GCF_902143375.2 Methylacidimicrobium tartarophylax
GAAGCGCTTCGGGAGGCGGACCGCATCATCGCCGATCTCGATGCGTCAACCCCTTCGGAGATCGAACGATGGCTCTTCCCATAGCCGCCTGAGAGTTTCTCCCAGCTGCTCGAGTCCCCCTTGCAGCTCCTCTTCGGTGATCGTCAAGGGCGGAGCCACCAGGATCACGTTATGCTTGCAGAACGCATAAACCCCTCGCCCGAGCAGCTGCTGCTGCAGCCAGCCCATCTCTTGCGAAAGGGGCTTGTGCCAGAGGGAAAGCGGTTCGCGCGTCTGCCGGCTGCGGACCAGCTCGATCCCGAAGAAGGCTCCCAGGCCGCGGACATCCCCGACGAGGGGACTCTGCTTTGCCAGCTCGCGTAGCCCGCGCTGCAGCCACTCCTCGATTCGGCCCGCCCGTTCAAATAGCCCCTCATCCCGATAGGCGGCCAGTGCTCCCAGCCCCGCAGCCATCGCGAGCGGGTGGCCGGAATAGGTATGCCCGCACCAGAGTGGCTGCTCGTCGAAGGTCGCCGCAAGCCCCTCCCGCACCAACACTCCCCCGAGAGGCACGTAGGCCGAGGTCACCCCTTTGGCGAACGTGATCATGTCGGGGACGACCTCGAAACGATCCGCTCCGAAGGTAGCCCCCAACCGGCCAAACCCGGTCATGACTTCATCGAGGATGAGCAAGATGCCATGGCGGCGGCAAAGCTCGCGAACTCCGGAGAGATATCCGGCCGGGGGAACTAGAACCCCGTTGGAGCCGACGACCGGCTCCAGAAGGATCGCAGCCACCCGGCTTGGATCCTCATGTAGCAGCACGAGTTCCAGGTGGCGGAGAGCACGCTCGCTCTCCTCGCCCTCGTTCGCTGAAAAGAACGGGCTGCGATAAAGATAGGGTCCCCAGAAATGGACAACCCCCGGAATCCCTGGCTCGCCGGCAAACCGCCGGTACTCCCCGGTGAGCGTGCCCGCTCCCAGGGTAGAACCGTGAAAGGATCGATACAGCGAAAGGATCTTTTGTCGCCCGGTGATCATCCGGGCCATCTTGATTGCGTCCTCGTTGGCTTCCGCGCCTCCCGTCGTGAAGAAGACCCTGGCTCCTTCCGACCACGGTGCGCACTGGCTCAAGCCCTGGGCAAGGAGGGCCCGCTGGTCGTGGAAGAACACGGGGGAGGCGTAACAGAGGCGGGCCGCCTGCTGCTGGATCGCTTGGACCACCTGCTCCTTCCCGTGGCCAAGATTGACGGCCACGAGACCCGCACTCAAGTCGAGGTAGCGGTTCCCTTCCGAATCGTAAAGAAAACTTCCCTCGCCTCGGACGATCATCGGGCCCGAGGCCCGCTTCTGGACCGCCCAGGGAGTCAATACATGTTTGGCGTGAACTTCCGCCAGCTCTTTTGCCCAGGTTACCATCCCCTTCCCTTTCTGCTGCCCAGCACCACCATTTCCGTACCGCCGGCAAACCCGTAGACCGACGTTTTCCAGCCCGCCTCTTCGACTCCCGCAATTACCTCGGCGGAGGTCAGGAGCCGTGCCCCCTGTGCATACTCGTGGAGGTTCTGAAACGCAAGGTTGCGTCGGGCAGGATCGCGCAGGGATGCGACGGTTTCCGGCCAGCACGGCTCCCAGAGAAGGATGGTCCCATCCTCCCGCGCAAGCCGCTCCAGATGCGCAAAGAACCTGTTGCGTGCCGGCCAGAGATGATGGAGCACCCGACTCACCAGAATGAGCTGGGCGGGCTCTGGACTACTCCAGGAAAACAGATCCGCTTCGACCAGCTCCATCCGTTCAGAAAGACCTGCGGTTTCCGCCGCCTGCCTTCCCTGGGCGATTCGCCCCGCCTCGCGGTCGATGCCGATCCCGCGCCAACCCGGAAAGCGGGGAAGCAAGCGGCGAAGGAGCCAGCCATTCCCGCATCCTAGGTCCAAAACGACGCCCTCCCGCTGCGCCAGCTCCACAAAAAGCGGCACCCCGGAGAAGATCTCCTCTTCGAAGAGGGAAGAATGCTTTTCCTCCAAAAACCGGCCGAACCAAGGGAGAATTTCGGGATCGATCAAGGCTCCCGGCTCCGGTCGATACCCCGTCCGAAAGAGAGGCACCAGGCGTAGGGCGACCGAGGGACCCAAGACGGCATCTACCGCCGCTGCCAGAAAGGAACCTTCCGCGGCTCTCCGCCGACCGCCCGACTCCGGCGCGAGGCAATACCGACCGCCCTCCTCTTCGAGATAGCCGAAGGCAAAACCGGCTTCGCAGAAACCTCTCACATAACCAGCATCCAATCCCATCCGGCCGGCAATCTCCTCCGGAGCGACCATTCCGGATCGGCGGAGGAAATCGAAGATTCCGGTGGCGATCCCTAAAAACCCGACAACGGCGCCCACTCCCTGCTCCCGTCCCGCAACAATCGACTCGTCTCCCACGATAAGAGAAAACATTACGGGAACGGACCCTCCCAGACAACGCTTGTCGTCACGGGAAGAGCCACGCCTCATGATCAGCCCGTTCCCCCACGCCATGAAAAAAGGGCTGCGGGCACGCCTTTCGTGCGCCATCATCGCCTCTATGCTCGCTGTTGCCTCCTGGATCCGGGCCAAGGACGAAGCGCTTTTCGCACGGATCTTCGAGCCCGAGGGCTTGTGGCTCCGCAACGCCCGGACGGAGGAGGTTCCGCCGGGGGGCTGGCAGGGGCTCCTCCTGACCGGCGGCACCGACATCTCCGCCGCTTTCCTTCGGCAGGAGATTGATGCGCCGGAGAAGATCCGCTCCCCCAACTCGAAACGGGACGAGTGGGAGTTTGCCGCTTTGCAGTCGGCCTTGGCCCGCCGGCTTCCCGTCCTCTCGATCTGCCGCGGCGTGCAAATCCTCAACGTCGCCTTGGGGGGAACCCTCCATCTCGACATCCCGGGCCACGAGAACCTGGAGGATTCCCATACGCAGCCGCTCGTCTACGCCGAGGGGGTCGAGATCCTATTCCCACTGGTGAACAGCTCTCATCACCAAGCGATCGATCGGTTAGGATCGGGAGTCGTTCCCGAGGCCTGGTGCCGGCTGGACGGAATCGTCGAGCAGGTTCGCGTGGAGGGTTACCTTTTCGTTCGCGGCGTGCAGTTCCATCCGGAGCGAGATCCTCTCCGCTACCGTCCGCTCTTCGCCGCCTATTTCGAGGCGGTGCGGCAGGCCGGCCGGGCGAATGGCTAAGCCGTCCCCCGGGAGGTCGGACGGCCCCATCCACCCCCGCCCGGAGTTCGAATGGAGAGGATTTGCCCGGGTCTACCCTGGAAGCTGATCTTGCCGGGCAAAAACGTCTCCCCACCTTCGTCGATCAACACATTCTGGCCGCGCTCTCCGTTCGCTCCTCCTTGCAACCCGTACGGGGGAAAGCGCCTTCGCTCGGACAAAAGAGTAATATCCATCTCGGCCAGGAACTCGATCTCGCGGATGATCCCATCCCCACCTCGGGATTTCCCGACTCCTCCGGAACCCCGCCGCAGCCGGTAGGAGACGACGCGGATCGGCAGCGCGTGCTCCAGCTCCTCGACGGGGGTGTTCCGCGAGTTGGTCATATGGGTGTGGACCCCGCTGTCACCGTCTCCTTCCGGTCCTCCCCCCATGCCTCCGGCGATCGTCTCATAGTAGGCAAAGCGGCAGCCGGATTCCGGATCGACCCCTCCGAGGGTTAAATTGTTCATCGTTCCGCCGCTTGCGGCAGGAATCGCTTCGGGCAGGGCTTGGCTAAGCGCTCGCAAAATCACGTCGACCAGCCGCTGGGAGGTTTCCACATTTCCCGCGGCGACTGCAGCCGGAAAAAGAGCATTGACCACCGTGCCGGGCGGGGCCACGACCTGGACGGGTGCCAACAAGCCCGCATTCGCCGGGACGTCCTCCCGCAATAGGGCGCGCACGACATAGGAGACCGCGGAGAGCGCAATGGCGAGCACGGCGTTGACGCTTCCCCGCACCTGAGGTGCGGATCCGGTGAAGTCGACGAACGCCTCCTCGCCTCTTTTGCGAATCGCTACGCGAATCGGAATCGGTTCTTCGGAAAAACCGTCGTCATCCAAGTAGTCCACCGCCTCATAGAGGCCATCCGGAATTTCGGACAGCCGCTTGCGAACCATCCGCTCCGTGTAGTCGATCAGCGAATCGGCCGCCGAATTCAGCTGCTCCTTTCCATACCGGCCGAGCAGTTGCCGGAGCCGCGCCTCGCCGGTCCGATTCGCCGCGAGCTGGGCGGCTAGATCGCCCTCCCGTTCCCCCGGCGTGCGCACGTTGGCCAGAATCACCTGGAGCAGCGCCTGGTTCCACCGTCCGTTCTCCACGAGCTTGACCGCCGGGATGCGCAGGCCTTCCTGGAAGATGTCGGAGGAGGGCGGCATCGAGCCGGCCGTCATTCCTCCGATATCCGCGTGATGGGCACGGCTGGCGACGTAGAAGAGAGGAGCCCCCCTCTCCTCTTCCTTTTCATAGACGGGGGTGACCAAGGTCAAGTCGGGCAGATGGGTTCCGCCCTCGTAGGGGTCGTTGAGGATCACCGCGTCACCCGGACCCATCGGCACCGCTTGAATGGCCCTCCGGACGGCGACCGGCATCGAGCCGAGATGGACGGGCATGTGATCTCCTTGGGCCGCGAGCCGTCCGTCCGCCTTGTACACCGCGCAGGAGTAGTCGCACCGCTCCCGGATATTGGGGGAAAAAGCGGTTCGGCGCAGAGTATGTCCCATTTCCTCCGCCACGGAGGTAAAGAGTGCCCGAAAGATCTCCAGATGGATCGGGTTCATCTCCGCGGATTCCCCCACGCCCGCCTGCTTCTCTCGCACCTTTCCACCCGGATGGGTACGCTCAACGCGCCCGGCCTTGAGCGGCTACGCTCGCCGAGGCCCGGGCGACCTCATCGTCCGAAGCCAGGTAGCGGTGGCTGACCGCTCGCAAATCCGAGTCGAGTTCATAGATCAGAGGCATGCCGGTCGGAATGTTGAGCCGGACGATCTCCTCGTCCGAGAGCCCGTCCAAATACTTCACCAGCGCCCGCAGGCTGTTTCCGTGAGCCACGACGATGAGCTGCTTGCCCGCCAGGATCCGCGGAGCGAGCTCGCCTTCCCAGTAGGGGATCACGCGCGCCAAGGTATCCTTGAGGCTCTCCGCCGCGGGCAGATCCTTCGAGGCGACCGAGGCGTAGCGGGGATCGTGGCGAGGATGTCGCGGATCGTTCGGAGAAAGCAGAGGCGGGCGGACATCGTAGGAGCGCCTCCAGAGCAGGACCTGATCCTCTCCATACTTATGGGCGGTCTGGCCCTTGTCGAGGCCTTGGAGGGCGCCATAATGGCGCTCGTTGAGCTGCCAAGCGCAGACCGTGGGAATCCACATCTGATCGAGCCGGTCGAGCACGCTCCAAAGCGTGCGGATCGAACGCTTCAGAACGGAAGTGTACGCCTCGTCGAAGCGAAAGCCGGCTTCCTTGAGCCGCTCGCCGGCTCGCAGCGCCTCCTCCTTCCCCCTTTCGGAGAGGTCGACATCCGTCCAGCCGGTGAAGAGATTCTCCTGGTTCCAGATGCTCTCCCCATGCCGCAACAAGATGAGACGGAAGCTCATTTGTTTTTTATAGTCGCCGCAAGGAACCGACGTCAAGCAGCGGCCGGAGCGGGCTCCGCCGCGATTCGCAGTATGCGCAAAAGAGCTTTTCGCCCTCTTCTCTTCCTCTTTATAGAAGATTCCTGATGCGTCTTGGCAGGAAACGGGCGAGAGCCTTGCTTGAAGGAATCGCCGGGCCTTTCGCGCTCGGCGTCCTTTTTCTTCTTACCTCGGCTTCCCGCTCCGAAGCGACATCGCCGCGGGAGGACGTCTTGCGCGCTCTGGTGGCCGAGGCTCGATCCGAGAATCCCGATTATCGGTCCTATGAAACGGCCATCCAGGCCGCGGAGGGGCAGTTCGTCCAGGTCACGATGCTTCCCAAGCCCCAGGTCGTTGCCTTCGTCGGGCCTTATCTGAGCGGCGGAGGAGCCGGCCAGACGGTCTTGGGATACCAGCAGGAGTTCGAGCTGCTCCAGCCCTTCTACTTTCCGGGAAAGGTCTCTTTGCGAAAAGCCGTCGCTCGCCGGGACGTCATCCTCGCACAGCTTCTCCTTCAGGAATTTGGCCTTTCGCTCGAGGTAGCAGTGAGATCCCTGGCCCAGCAGGTCGCCGTCACCGTCGCCGGCGCGGCGGCAGCGCGGGAGATCGAGGAGCGGACCTCTTCGGTGGTCGACTTCTTGGAGAAACGCCCCAAGGCAGGCATTCTCGGATACCTCGACGCACGAATCTTGGCGGGGAGCCTCATCGGACTGCAGCAGGAGCTCCGGTGGCTGGAGGAGAGCCGGTGGACGCTGATCGCGCAACTCAATGCCTACTTGGGGCGACCGTCGGACACCCCCGTGCCGGAGCAACTGCTTCCTTGGGAGTCCTTTCCTCCGGTCTCCCTGGATCGCCTCCTCGCGCAAGCGCAACGCCACAACATCCTCCTGCAAATCCATCGAGTCCTGATCGATCGGGCTCGCCAACAGCGAAAGGCGACACAGATCGCCAACTACCCCGACCTTGCCCTGGGACCCTTCTGGATGGCCTACCAGGGAGTCAATTATGACGCAGGCCCCGGTATCGAGATCTTGGTCGGCCTCCCGGTCGGAAAAGCAGAGGTCCCCGGAATCGAGGGAGTGGCCTGGGCCAACCAGCGCGGCAACCTAGCGACCGCCAAGGCCCAGGAAGAGCAGGCGATGGCTCTCTTCCCGGTCGTCCAGCGGAATGTGGAGAGCCTGATCTTCGCCCGCCTCTCCGCCTACGAAGCAACGAGGAATCAGCTGGCGCTTCAGCCACCGAGCCTGATCGCCTCCCTGAAAGAGGCCGCCGCGCTCGCCGAGCGGCAATACCGGATTGGTGCCATCGACGTACACCGCTTCCTTGCGGCCCAGCAGCAATATCTTTCCGCCTTCCGCACCACGCTCGCCGCCCGGATGGACGCGGCGACCGCATGGCTCGACCTCTTCTTCTTGACGGGAGGAGAGTTCACGGCCAAGGGTTTCCCCGAATGAAGGGAGTGCGATTTGTCCTTTCCTTTCTGCTCGTCGCCGCCGCGGGTGGATCCGCTCTTGCCGCCGATCCGCAGAGCGCTCTCGATGCACTCGTCGCCGAAGCCCTGGCGCGCAACCCGGAAATCGCCTATTACGAAGGAGCCATTGGTGCCGCCAAGGGGCAGGTGGTCCAAGCACGGATTCTTCCCTACCCGCAGATCGAAGGATTCGCCGGTCCCTGGTACAGCACGCCGACCCGGGGAGGAACGGCCCACGGCTGGATGCAGGAATACGCGATCTACCAGCCGGTCTTCTTCCCCGGCAAGATGTCCCTGGCAAAGGCGATCGCGGAAAAGGACGTCCGCGTCGCCGAACTCGGGCTCCAGCAGTTTCGATTGAGCTTGGCCATGCAGGTCCGGACGCTGGCTTACCGACTCGGCGTCGCCACCGCCAACGCGAGAATCGCCCACGAGATCTCCGAGCGCGCAAACGGCTTGGTCGACCTCCTCCGCAGGCGCCCGACCGCCGGCGTCCAAGGCTATCTCGATTTACGGATCTTAGAAGGGAGCCTCGTCGATCTGCAGAGGCTGGCTCGGGAGCTCGAGCAGAATCGAACCGCGATCCAATCCCAGATCAACGCGCTGCGCTCCCGACCCTCTGCGACGCCCGTTCCCGATACCATTTTCCCGCCGGCCGAAGCCCCCTCTCTCGCCCTGCCCGTGCTCCAGGAGCAAGCCAGAAGCCGGAACTACGCCCTTCTCATGCGCGAGACCGAGATCGACCGGGCCGCCAAATCGCTCGACGCAGCCAAGCTTGCTGCTCTTCCCGACTTTTCGGTCGGTCCCTTCTGGATCGGCGAGAGAGGAACCAACTTCGATCAGGGGCCCGGCATCGTCTTCACGAGCGGTCTCCCCTTCTGGAACGACAATCGAGGAAACATCCTGACCGCGGCCGCGCAACGCCGACAAGCAGAAGCGCTCCATGGCTCGGCCCTCTGGAGCGTCCAGAGCGCGGTCGCCGCCTCCTTCGCCACCTACCAGACGACGCGCAAGCAGCTCGCGGAGCAGTCGCACGACGTCATTGCCCGGCTTCGACGCGCCGCCGAGCTCGCCGACCGCCAGTATCGGCTGGGTGCGATCCCGGTCCAGACCTTCCTCGAAATGCAGCGCCAATACCTCTCCTCCGCCCAGGCCCTCTACACGGCGGCCCTGGACCTGCAAACGGCGCTCCTCAACCTAGAAAACCTGACGGCGGGAACGACCCTCGCCCCTCGTTAACCTGCCGGAGGTCATGATGGACGCGCTCCTGACCCCCTCGCAACGGTTCGGCTGCGTGCTCTACATGCTGCTCGCCTTTTTGCCCACTCCAGGATGGGCGGCGGAACGGATGAACCGACCCGACCTTCCGGCTCCGCAAGAACCCACGGTCGCTTTGGAAGATTCCCGTTCGAAGAGGGAAGCCGAAGAGCCCCCGCAGCTCGTTCCGGACAAGGGGCTCCTTCTCGGGGAGATCACCCGCAAGGCCTTGCATCTCGAGACGACGCCGGTGATTGTCCACGATCTGGCTCCCCAACTCAGCGGAAGCGCGCAAGTCTACCGCGGAGCGTCCGAAAGAACGCAGTCGAGCGGCTCGATCCGCTCCGGCAATGCTTACGCCACCGTTTTCATCGATCCACGAACGGCGGAAAAGCTCAAGGTCGGCAAACCCGTGCTCCTCCGTCACAAGGGCCAGGATGTAAACGGGCCGCCGGAAAAGGAAGGCAAGATCTTCCAAATCGATCACGAGCTTGTTTCGGTGACCGGCCAAGCCGAGCTCCTGATCGAGTTCCCCGATCCCGCTAACGCCTTCCCCGTCGGCACATGGATCGAATTCTCGACCCCGCTCGGAAGCGACACCTCCCGTCTCGCCGTCCCCCAGAGCGCTCTTCTGGCAAGCGCGGAAGGGAACTTCGTCTACGTTTGGGACGGCCGGTTCTATCGGAGAACACCGATCGCGGTCTCTTTCTCGATTGATGGGCTCGTCGCTTTCGTGGGCAACCCGCCCGCAGGCACGCTCGTGGTCTCTCACGGGGCGGAAGATCTTTGGCTCCTGGAGCTCTCGCTCCGCCAGGGAGTCACCCGGAGTTCCGAATGAGAAGCAATTGCGCTAGGCTGAGTTTTCCGGATTGCAGGAGCAAGCGATGATTCGCCGACTGTTGGCCTTTTCGCTGCATCGGCGGGAGCTGGTCCTCTTCGCCGCGATCGGGCTGCTCTGCGCAGGATTCTGGTCCGCTTTGCAGATCCCCATCGATGCGGTTCCGGACATCACCAGCCCCATGGTGCAAGTAAATACTCCGGTCCCGGCCCTGGCGCCCGAGGAAATCGAAAAGCTGGTGACCTTTCCCCTGGAGATCGAGCTTTCGGGCATCCCAGGCATGGAGACGATGCGATCGCTCTCCAAGTTCGGACTTTCCCAAATAACGATGATCTTCCGGGACGGCACCGACCTCTACCGAAGCCGTCAACTGGTCAGCGAGCGGCTCCTGGGTGCAGTGTCGAAGCTTCCCCGAGACTTGACCCCGACGCTCGCGCCGATCGCCACGGGAATGGGCGAAATCCTCTATTACACGCTCCACTACCGGCCGGATGCCAAGGAGAAGCCGCCAACCGAAATACTACAGCTCATGGAGTTGCGCCTTCTCCAGGAATATACGGTCAAACCCCTTCTCCGCATGGTGTCGGGAGTGGCCGATGTGAACACCAGCGGAGGCTATCAGAAGCTCATCTTGATCGAGCCGAACCCGGAAAGCCTCTTTCACGCCGGAATCACCGCTTCGGAGTTGGCCTCCGTGGTGGGAAAGAACGTGGAAAACGTGGGAGGTGCCGTCATCGACCAGGCCGGACAGCAGCTCTTCGTCCGCTCGCTTGGCCGGGTCGAGGATCTCCTGCAAATCGAGCGGCTGCCCGTCAAATATGGAGGCTCCTCCAAACCGATCCTCGTGAGCGACTTGGCCCGGGTGACCGTCGGACCGAACATTCGGACCGGCGCCGCGACCTGCAACGGTCAGGAAACCGTCCTGGGGACCGTCCTCATGCTGATTGGAGAAAACGCGCTGAGCGTCGCCGGGCGAGTCCGGGCAAAGATGGCGGAGATCCAGCAGCGGCTGCCGCCGGGAGTCGAGCTTCAAATCGTCTACGATCAATCCGATCTCGTGAACCGTACGATCCACACCGTCATCCAGAACCTCTCGGAAGGAGCGCTACTGGTCATCGGCGTGCTCTTTTTCCTGGTTGCCAATGTTCGCGCCAGCCTGCTCGTCGCCTCGGTCATTCCTCTCTCCTTTCTCTTCGCGATCTTCCTCATGCAGCCGCTCCATGTTTCGGCCAACCTGATGAGCCTGGGAGCCATCGACTTCGGATTGCTCGTCGATGGGGCGGTGGTGATCGTGGAAAATACCATCCGCGAGGTTGCCCGCCGTCAGGCGCAACTCGGCCGGCTGCTCACCCCCGCCGAACGCCAGTCGGCCATTCTCTCCGCCACCGAGCAGGTCGGACCCTCGGTCTTCTTTGGCGTGCTGGTCATCACCGTAGTCTATTTTCCCATTCTGGCGCTCGGGGGGATCGAAGGGAAAATGTTCCGGCCCATGGCTCTGACGGTCATCCTGGCCCTCTCCGGTTCTCTCTTGCTCGCTCTGAGCTATGTTCCTGCGGGAGCCTCGCTCTGGCTCGGCAAAAAGCTGCAGGATCGGGAAAGCCCGCTGATTCGCTGGGCGCGTGCCCTTTACACCCCGGCGCTGCGATGGACACTCGGCTGGGGAGGGCCCCTTGTCGTCTTCTCCTCCTTCGGACTCTTCGCTCTCTCTCTCTTTTTCTTGAGCCGGATGGGAGCAGTCTTCGTACCTCGGCTCAATGAAGGGTCTTTCACCGTGATGATGTACAAAACGTGGTCGATGGGGCTTCCCGCCTCGATGGCGCTTGAAAAGGAGACCGAGTCGATGCTTCTCTCCCGGGTCCCGGAGATCTCCCTCATCTTTTCCCGGGCGGGCACCCCGGATATCGCCACCGATCCGATGCCTCAAAACGAAAACGACACCTATATGATCCTCCGCCCTCCGGAAGGGTGGCGCAAAGAGAAGGGAAAGCCGATCGACCGAGATCGCTTGATCGAGATCATTCAAGGCGAGATCGCGATGCGGGTTCCCGGACAAGGAATGCTCTTCGGCCAGCCGATCGAGATGCGCTTCAACGAGATGCTGGAAGGCGAAAAGGCCGACTTGGCGGCAAAGTGGTATGGGCCGGATTTCGACGTGCTCGAGCCCCTGGCGTCACAAACCATGGAGATTCTGCGCCAGATCCCTGGGGCCCTCGATGTCCAGATGCAGTCGGCGGGTCGGGCTCCTTCGCTCGAGTTCTCTCCCGACCGGTCCGCGATGGATCGGTACACGGTGGAAGCAGGGGAGATCAATGCCGCGGTAGCGACTTCCATGGCCGGACAGGTCGTGGGAACAATGATCGATGGGGAGCGGCGATACCCGGTTGTCATTCGCCTTCCGGAAGTCTTGCGTTCCGACCCTCAGGCGATCCTCCGGCTGCCTGTGCGAAGCGAATCGGGGGGGCTCTTGCCGCTCGGAGAGGTGGGAAAATGCAACGTGGAACAACGGGTGCGCATCATCCACCGCTCAGGAGGAATCCGCTACCAGCCGGTACAAGTGACCCTGGGGAGCCGCGACGTGGCGGGATTCGTTCGCGAGGCGCAACGCCGCATTTCCCAGACGATCCAGACCCCTCGGGGCTATTTTTTGGAATTCGGCGGCCAATACCAGAATCTCCTTCGTGCCCAGGCCCGTCTGGCCGTGATCGTCCCCGCCGCGCTCCTCCTCATCTTCTTCCTGATCTTTACGGCCTTGGGAAACTTCCGGCAGACCGCCCTGGTGTTGATCAGCGTTCCGGTCGCAATCACCGGGGGGATTTTTGCCCTCCAATCCGCCGGACTTCCCTTCAGCCTGTCGGCGGCCGTCGGCTTCATTGCCCTCTCCGGCATCGCGGTCCTGGCAGCCCTCGTGCTGGTCTCTTTCTTTAATCAGTTGAGGGAGGAAGGACAGACGGTGGCCGAGGCGGTATGGGAAGGTTGCCAAATCCGCCTCCGGCCGATCCTGATGACGGCTACGGTCGCCAGCCTCGGTTTCCTTCCCATGGCGCTCGCACAGGGTGCCGGCGCGGAAGTGCAGCGGCCTCTGGCGGTCGTGGTGATCGGGGGAGTGCTCTCCTCGACGCTTCTCTCCCTCCTGCTCTTGCCGACCCTCTATGCCTGGATGGAACGGTGGCGGGAAAGCGCACGCACAAGGAACGGCCGCCCACCGGCCGGCGGCGGGCCGCAACCGTTGGCCGGAGAAAAGATCCGCCGCTTGCCCGAGGGATGAAAGAACCCGGATCGTCTCCCGTTTCCGGAGCGTCCGGAAACAGCGACTCACCCGATCATGCAGGGAGATCGCCGTGATTAACACCCTCCTTCGTTTCTCCGTTCGCCGGCGGGAGTTGATCTTTTTTGCCTCTGCGGCGCTCTTCGCTCTCGGGTTCTGGGCGGCTCTTCGGCTGCCGATCGATGCGGTTCCCGATATCACCAGCCCCATGGTGCAAGTCAACACCCCCGTGCCATCGCTCGCACCCGAAGAGATCGAAAAGCTCGTCACCTTTCCCATCGAAGTCGAGCTCGCCGGCCTCCCGGGGCTCGACGTGATGCGCTCCCTCTCCAAGTTCGGCCTCTCCCAAGTCACCCTGATCTTTCGCGACGGCACCGACATCTACCGAAGCCGGCAGCTCGTCAGCGAACGGCTGCTGGCTGCGCAAGCCAAAATCCCCCGCGACTTGAGCCCCTCGCTCGCCCCGATGGCGACCGGTCTGGGAGAGATCCTCTACTACTCCCTTGAATACCGCCCGGAATCCAAGGAGAAGCCTCCCACCGAAATGCTCCAGCTGATGGAGTTGCGCCTTCTCCAGGAATACACCGTCAAGCCGCTGCTCCGGAGAATTCCCGGGGTTGCCGATATCAACACCACGGGCGGCTATGAAAAACTGATTGTCGTCTCGCCTACCGCCGAAAGCCTCCTCCACGCCGGCTTGACCGTTTCCGATCTCGGCGCCCTGGTCGGCAAGAACGTGCAAAATGCGGGAGGCGCCGTCATCGACCAGATGGGCCAGCAGCTCTTCGTCCGCTCCCTTGGCCGAGTCGAGGATCTCGCGCAGATCGGGCGGCTGCCGATCAAGTATGCGGGCAGCACGCAGCCCGTGCTCGTCGGCGATCTGGCTCAAGTCGCCGTCGGGCCGAATATCCGAACGGGAGCGGCCACCGTGAACGGCAAGGAGGAGGTGGTCGGCACGGTCCTGATGCTGATCGGAGAGAACGCGCAGGCCGTCGCGAGCCGTGTAAAGGAAAAGATCGGAGAAATCCGAAAGCGGCTTCCGCCCTCCGTCGATATCCACATTCTTTACGATCAGTCGGAGCTGGTCGGCCGGACGATTCAGACCGTCGTCAAAAACCTCTCGGAAGGCGCCCTGCTCGTCGTTGGGGTCCTCTTTCTCCTGGTGGGCGAGGTGCGGGCAAGCCTCCTGGTCACCTCCGTGATTCCCCTCTCCTTTCTTTTCGCGCTCCTGGCCATGGGCCCGCTCCATGTCTCCGCCAACTTGATGAGCCTGGGCGCGATCGACTTCGGGCTCCTCGTCGACGGCGCGGTCGTTCTCGTCGACAACGCTCTGCGCGAACTGGCCCGGCGCAGGAGCGCCTCGGGACAACCTCTCACCCCAAGCGAACGGCTCTCAACGGTCCTCTTGGCCGCCGAGCAGGTCGGCCCTTCCGTCTTCTTCGGCGTGCTGGTGATCACGGTCGTCTACGTCCCCATACTCTCCCTCGGCGGCATCGAAGGGAAGATGTTTCGCCCCATGGCCTTCTCTGTGATCCTCGCGCTCTCGGGATCGCTGCTCCTCGCACTCACCTATGTACCCGCGGCGGCCACGGTCTGGATCCGGGAAAACGCCTCCGGGCGGGAGACCTGGCTGATCCGGCTCGCCCGCAGAGCCTATCTCCCGATCCTTCGTTGGACGCTCGGCCGGGGTGGGATTCTTGTGGTGGCAGGCTCCTTCGCGGCATTTGCCTTCGGTCTCTGGACGCTGAGCCATATGGGAGCCGTTTTCGTCCCACGCCTCGACGAGGGAGCCTTCACCATCGAGTTTTACAAGGCCCCCTCGGTCAGCCTGGAAGCGTCGGTGGCCCTTGAAAAGGAGACGGAGAAGATGCTGCTCTCCCGCATTCCGGAAGCCGAGCTCCTCTTCTCACGGACCGGCACCTCCGAGATTGCGACCGATCCCATGCCCCCGAATGAAAACGATCTCTACATGATGCTTCGGCCCCGCGCGCAGTGGCGCCAAGAGAATGGCCGCCCGATCGATCGGGAGAAGCTGATCGAGATCATCTCCCGGGAAGTCGAAACGCGGGTTCCCGGGCAGACCATGCTCTTCGTGCAGCCGATCGAGATGCGCTTCAACGACATGCTTGAAGGTCAGCGAGCCGAGCTCGCCGTGAAGTGGTTCGGACCGGATTACGATGTCCTCGAGGGCTTGGCCTCGCGCACCCAGGAGATCCTTCGCACCATCCCGGGCGCCCTCGAGGTCGAGTTCCAGTCGGCCGGGCGCTCTCCCTCCTTGGAATTCCTGCCCGATCGCGGAGCCATGGAGCGATACATCGTCCAGTCGGCGGAAATCAACAGCGCCGTCGCCACCGGCGTGGGAGGGGAGAACGTCGGAACGATGATCGACGGAGAGCGCCGCTACCCGATCGTGATCCGACTCCCCGAAGGGGAGAGAAGCGATCCCGAGAAAGTTCTCCGTCTTCCCGTCCGCAGCGAGAACGGAGGCCTGCTCCCCCTCGGGGAAGTCGCCGACTACACGATACGCGACCGGGTCCGGATGATCCACCGCGGCAACGGAATCCGCTACCAGGTCTTGGAAGTGACGCTCGGCAGCCGGGATCTCGAAGGCTTTGTCCGGGAAGCGCGCGCCCGGATTCTCCGGGCTCTCCATCCCCCGCCGGGATACTTCCTCGAGTTCGGCGGCCAATATCAGAACCTCGTTCATGCCCAAGCTCGGCTCGCCGTCATTGTGCCCACGGGTCTTCTGCTCATCTTCTTTCTGCTCTACACCGCGCTCGGCAGGCTCCGGCAGACGCTTCTGGTGCTTCTGAGCGTCCCCGTGGCGGCAACGGGGGGAATCTTTTCCCTAAGGCTGATGAACCTGCCCTTCAGTCTTTCCGCCGCCGTGGGCTTTATCGCCCTTTCGGGCATTGCCACCCTCGCGTCGCTCGTGCTCATCTCGTTTTTCAACCAGCTACGGAACGAAGGAAAGAGCGTGCGGGAGTCGGTCTGGGAAGGCTGCCAGATTCGGCTGCGGCCCGTGCTCATGACGGGCGCCGTAGCGAGCCTAGGCTTCCTCCCGATGGCTCTCGCGCAGGGCGCGGGTGCAGAGGTCCAACGACCGCTTGCGCTTGTCGTCATCGGAGGCATTCTCTCTTCTAGCCTCCTCTCGCTTCTCCTCTTGCCGACGCTCTACACCTGGACCGAGCGGGACAGCGAAAAGCGGCACCCTTCGGGAAGCCCGACGGCGGGCGAGCGGTCATGAAGCCTGGTCTTCCTTCTTCCGCGGAGAGATCCGATGCACGCCGGCCCGCATTATGGCTGCTCCGCCACCGAAATGGATCGGTTGCGGCCTTGACCCTGATCGCCGTCGCTCTCCATCTGGCACTCCGCTTCGGGTTCCGATCGCAACCGCGCCTCTACGACGCACCGCTTCTGCTCGCGCTGGGAGCGGGAGGACTTCCCCTCATCGTTGAATTGGGGCGAAAAGCAATCCGCCGCGAGTTCGGATCGGATCTCCTCGCCGGCATCTCCATCCTTACCTCACTCTGTCTCGGGGAATATCTCGCCGGGTCGATCATCGTCCTCATGCTCTCCGGGGGAGAGTTCTTGGAGAGCTTCGCCATGGGGCAAGCGTCCTCGGTATTGCGCGCTCTGGCCAAGCGGATGCCTTCGAGCGTCCATCGGAAGGCGCCGTCCGGCCTCGAGGAGGTCTCCTTTTCGGCGGTTCGCATCGGCGATCAGGTCGTTGTTTTTCCCCATGAAACCTGCCCGGTGGACGGCGTCGTCGTCGAAGGCCACGGAGAGATGGACGAGGCCTACTTGACGGGCGAACCTTTTCGGATCCGGAAGACTGTGGGCACCTCGGTCCTCTCCGGCGCGATCAACGGGGAGTCGGCTCTGACCGTCCGCGCGACTCGCCTAGCCGAGGATTCCCGCTATGCGAAAATCATGGCCGTGATGGCTCGGGCCGAACAGGAGCGCCCGAGGCTTCGCCGTCTCGCGGACACCCTCGCCGTCTACTATACTCCCGCCGCGATCGCCCTCGCCGGGGCCACCTGGCTTTTCACCGGCCAACCGGTCCGCTTTCTGGCCGTGCTCGTGATCGCGACTCCCTGCCCGCTCATCCTCGCCATTCCCGTGGCCATCATCGGAGCGATCTCCCTCTGCGCTCGCCGGTCGATCATCGTCAGGACGCCCGCGGCACTGGAACAGGTGAGCCAATGTCGAACCGCCTTTTTCGACAAGACCGGCACCCTCACCTATGGCAAGCCTCGACTGACCGAACTCTCCGTCGCAGAGGGCTTTTCCCGAAGGAAGGTGCTGAAGGTCGCCGCCGGACTCGAACACTATTCCAAGCATCCGCTCGCGCGCGCGATCCTCGCCGCCGCCCGAAAGGAGGGAATCGCCCCTCCCGAGGCTTCGGAGGTGAGAGAGCCGCCCGGGCAGGGACTCACCGGAGTGGTCGAAGGGCTCCAGGTGCGGATTACCGGCCGCTCGCAGCTCACCGGGGCCGAGATCGAGGAGGCCAAGCTCCCGCCTTCTTCCGGCGGCCTGGAATGCATTCTCTGGATCGGGGGACGCTATGCCGCCGCTTGCCGCTTCCGGGACGCGCCGCGCCGCGAGAGCCGTTCCTTCGTGGCCCATCTCGGGCCGAAGCACCAGTTCCACCGGACGATTCTGGTCTCCGGGGACCGGGAATCCGAGGTCCGCTATCTCGCGGAGCAGGTGGGAATCCGGGAGATCCACGCCGGTCAGACGCCGGAGGAGAAGTTGACGCTCGTGCGGAAGGAAACGGCACGAGTCAAGACGATCTATGTCGGCGACGGGATCAACGATGCCCCCGCCATGATGGCGGCCACGGTCGGCATGGCGATCGGGCAGAATGCGGATGTTACGGCGGAAGCCGCCGATGTGGTCTGCCTGGAAAACTCGCTTCGAAAGATCGACGAATTCCTCCACATCAGCCGGCGGATGCGGCGGATTGCGTTGCAGAGTGGGGTCGGAGGCATGCTGCTGAGTCTGTGCGGTATGCTGATCGCCGCCGGTGGGCGCTTGACTCCCGTGGAAGGAGCGATCGCCCAGGAGCTGATTGACATCCTGGCGATCGGGAACGCGCTTCGAGCCGCCCTGCCTCCGCGAACTCTGCATGATGTGTGAGAAAAAGGTCGCTTTGCCCGCCGTCACCGGAATCGGCCTATCCCGCAGAGCCTCCGGCTCCCGTGGGCGATGGCATCCGCCGCCTCGTTCCCCGATCCATCCCGCACCCGGACCCGCGCAAACCGCTTGCCGTTTGGAGAAAAGCAGAGCACAAATCTGAGGACAATCGACGATGGCTTTCTCAAAGAGAAGCGATTCCCTGCATTCCCTTGTGGCCAGTAGACTGGCGCTCCCCGCCACTCCCCGAAGACGCAAACGTCGTGGCATTTTGGCCGCACCCCTCGTCGAACCGCCACCCCACTGGTGGATGGATGCCGTCCTCTATGAAGTGCACGTCAAAGCCTTTGCCGACGGCAATGGAGACGGCATTGGCGACTTCGTGGGCCTCGTCGAGCGGCTCGATTACTTGAAGAAGCTCGGGATTACCGCGATCTGGCTCCTGCCGTTCTACCCCTCGCCGCTACGCGACGACGGCTACGACATCGCCGACTACTGCAGCGTCCATCCCAACTACGGAACCTTGAAGGAATTCGTCCGCTTTCTGGAAGAAGCCCATCGCCGGGAGATCCGGGTCATCACCGAGCTTGTCCTCAACCACACTTCCGACCAACACCCTTGGTTTCAACGGGCTCGCCGGTCTACCACCAAAAGCCGCTGGCGGAACTATTACGTCTGGAGCGATACCCCGAACCGCTACACGGAGGCCCGGATCATCTTCCAAGATTTCGAGAACTCGAACTGGACGTGGGACCCGATGGCCCGAGCCTACTTCTGGCACCGCTTCTACTCCCATCAGCCCGACTTGAACTACGACAATCCCGAGGTCCGAAAGGAAGTCTTGGCGGTCATCGATTTCTGGCTGGGCCTCGGCGTCGACGGTCTCCGCCTCGATGCCGTTCCCTACCTCTTCGAACGGGAAGGGACCAATTGCGAAAACCTCCCGGAGAGCCACGCATTCCTCAAGGAGCTTCGCCGATACATCGACAGCCGTTACGCCAACCGGATGCTCCTGGCCGAGGCGAATCAGTGGCCGGAAGATGCAGCCGCCTACTTTGGCAACGGGGACGAGTGCCACATGGCTTTTCATTTCCCCGTCATGCCGCGTCTCTTCATGGCGATGCACATGGAGGAACGCTATCCCATCGTCGACATCCTGGAGCAGACGCCCCAAATTCCGGCGGGCTGCCGTTGGGCCACCTTTCTTCGAAACCATGACGAGCTCACGCTCGAGATGGTGACCGACGAGGAGCGGGACTATATGTTCCGGGTTTACGCCAAGGACCGGCGAGCGCGTTTGAACCTCGGCATCCGCCGGAGGCTGGCTCCCCTGTTGCAAAACAACCGGAGGAAGATCGAGCTCCTCACGATCCTCCTCTTCTCCCTGCCGGGGACGCCGATCCTCTATTACGGCGATGAGCTCGGCATGGGCGACAATATCTACCTCGGGGATCGCGACGGCGTGCGCACTCCGATGCAGTGGAGTGCGGACAAAAACGCCGGCTTTTCCCGCGCCAATCCCCAGAAGCTCTACCTTCCGGTGATCATCGACCCGGAATATCACTACGAGACGTTGAATGCCGAGCTCGAGGAGAACAACCCCTCCTCCCTCCTCTGGTGGACCCGGAGAGTCATCGCGATGAGACAACGCTTTTCCGCGTTTCGCCGGGGAGGCTTGCAGTTTGTCCACTCGCAAAACCCGAAGGTTCTCTCCTTCCTCCGCTCGGATGGGGAACAGAACATTCTGGTGGTCATCAACCTCTCCCGTTTCAGCCAGGTTGCGCAGGTTCCGCTTTCGAGCTTCCTGGGGGCGATTCCCGAAGAGGTCTTCGGGCGCATGCGCTTTCCCGAGATCACCGACCGTCCTTACGCCTTCACCTTGGGTCCCTATGGACACTTTTGGCTCGAGCTCCACCCGCCCACCGCAACTCCCTCGACTTCCCGAGAGAGGATCGCGATGTTGCCGGAGCCGCCGTCGCCCGAGTTTTGGCTCTCCGAGAGGGGACGAGCTTTCGCGGGAGATGCTCTCCCCGATTACCTCTCCCATGAGGTTTGGTCGACCCGCTCCCTCCGGAAACTCACGCAGGCGGTCGCGGAGGACGCGCTCGAGGTCGAGACCCTCCGCTCCCTGGGGGAACCCGTGCAAGCTGTCCTCTTTCGTCTCTCCTATTCCGAAGGCGAAGCCGGGACCGCCTTCTGCGGATGGCTTCCTGTCGAAGGCGAGGAGGCCGAACGTCTTCTCCAGAAGGAACCACAAAAGGTCTTCGCCCAGTATGCTCGGGAAGGAAAGACGGGCGTCTTGATCGACGCCTTCCTCGATCCGGCCTTCCGCGCATGGGTGCTCGACTGGTTGGCTTCGCGGAGGCGCGTCTCCTTGAAGACCGCCACCATCCAGGCGCGGCCGGCCGGCTACCTGGAAGATCTTCGTCGAAAGGGAGATCTGCCTAGCGAATCCGAGATCCTTCCCGGTGCCAAGCAGAGTCGGACCGTGCTCTATGAGAAGCGGTTTGCCCTGAGATGCTATCTTAGGCTCGAAGAGGGTCCCAACCCCGAGGTCGAGATCGCCCGTTACTTGGGAGAACACCGCCTTCTGTCATTCGTCCCGCGGTATGCGGGCACAATCGATCTCCATCGGCAGCAGGGCGGGACCATTGTCCTTGCGCTGCTCCAAGAATTCCCTCCCATCGAAGCCGACGGCTGGTGTCTGGCCCTCGATGCCGCCAGCCGATTCCTGGAGAGAGCCTTAGGCCAGCGTTCCGCCTCGGCTGAATTTTCTCCTCTTCCGGCCGGCGATCCGCAAAGTTGGCCTCCGGAGCAGGTGCAGCTGATCGAAGGGGTCTTTTGCGAGCACCTTCGTCTCCTGGGAAAGCGAACGGCGGAACTGCATCGGGCGCTGGCGGCCGCTACAACCGATCCCGCATTCTCCCCGGAAGCGTTCACCCCTTGGTCCCAGCGGTCCCTTTTCCAGGTTGCGATGGAGGCCCACCGGCGTGTCGGCCGGATGTTCGCCCTCCGGCAGCAAGATCCGGAGCATCAAGAATGGCAATCGCTGAGCGATCCATTGGAAAAAGCCCTGGCCTCCTTCCTTGGCCCCGTAATCCGAGCCGCAAAGATTCGAGTTCACGGAGATTATCATCTCGGGCGATTGCGCTTCACCGGCAAGGACTTCGTGCTTGCGGACTTCGAAGGCGAATTTTACCGGCCTCTCTCGGAGCGCAGGCTCAAACGGCCCGCCCACCGGGATATAGCGAGCCTCATCTCCTCCCTCTATGCGGCTGCGCTCTCCGCGCTCGCTCGAAATGGAGGCCTGCCGCAAACCGATCTTCCCTGGATGCAAGCGGCGGCGGAGAGCTGGTGGTTCTATGCAAGCCATGTCTTCTGGCGCGCCTATCGCGAAGCCATGGCTCATGCCCCCTGCTGCCCGGCTTCCAAGGAAGAAGAGGCTCGCCTTCTCAAGTTTTGCCTTGTGGAGCGCGGTCTTTCGGAACTCGATTTCGTGCTGCGTTGGGAGCCCCCGTCCACGACGATCCGGCTCCGCTTCCTCAAAACCATCCTGGAACACCCCCTCTATGTTTGAACGATTTCTGCCGGGAAATCCCTTCCCCTTGGGCGCTTACTGGGATGGCCGAGGGGTGAACTTCGCCCTCTTTTCCGCGAGTGCGGAGAAGGTCGAGCTCTGCCTCTTTTCCGAAGATCGTCGCGAGCTCCAGCGAATTCCCGTGTCCGAGTCGGACGGAGAGGTCTGGCATACCTACGTTCCAGGGATGCTGCCGGGACAGCAGTATGGCTATCGGATCCATGGACCCTACGAGCCCTCACGCGGCCTACGGTTCAATCCGAGCAAGGTGCTCCTCGACCCCTATGCCCGGGAAATCGGCGCCCACCTCAAGTGGGACGACGCGGTTTTCGGCTACACGGTCGGCGATCCCGACCAGGATCTCAGCCTCGATTCCCGGGACGACGCCTCCTTCGTTCCGTTGGCCCGCGTCGCCCACACCATGTTTCCCTGGACCGACGATCGTGCTCCGGCAGTTCCTTGGCATAAGACCGTGATTTACGAGACGCACGTCAAGGGGCTCACCAAGCTTCATCCCAAAATCCCGCCGGAACTCCGGGGCACCTACCTCGGCCTGGCCCACGATGAGATGATCCGCTACTTCCTGGAGCTCGGTGTTACCGCGATCGAGCTCCTTCCCGTACATCACCATATCGATGAGCGAGTCCTGATCGAAAAAAAGCTCTCCAACTACTGGGGATACAACACACTCGGTTTTTTTGCGCCGGATTTCCGCTACGCCGTTGCGAATTGCGGCCTCACCTGCGCGGAGCAGTTTCAGTCGATGGTCCGCTCTCTCCATCTCCACGGGATCGAGGTGATCCTCGATGTGGTTTACAACCATACGGCGGAAGGCAATCAGCTAGGACCCACTCTCTCCTTCCGAGGCATCGACAACCTCTCCTACTACCGGCTTTCTTCGGAAGATCCCCGCTACTACGTCGACTTCACCGGCACCGGCAATACCTTCAACATGCGCCATCCCCGGGTGCTCCAGCTGATCATGGACAGCCTCCGATACTGGGTCACCGAAATGCACGTCGACGGGTTCCGCTTCGATCTGGCCAGCAGCTTGGCCCGCGAGTTTTTCGAGGTCGACCGGCTTTCGGCCTTCTTTGATCTCATTCATCAGGACCCCGTTCTTTGCCGCGTGAAATTAATTGCAGAGCCTTGGGATCTCGGTCCCGGAGGTTACCAGGTCGGGAATTTTCCCGTCGGTTGGGCCGAGTGGAATGGCAAGTACCGAGACTGCGTCCGTCGCTTCTGGAAGGGAGAAGGAGGCATGGTCTCGGAACTGGCCACCCGCCTCGCGGGATCGAGCGATCTCTACGAAGCAAGCGGAAAGCTGCCCCACGCCAGCATCAACTTCATTACCTGTCACGACGGCTTTACCCTTCTGGACCTGGTCTCCTACGAGCAGAAGCACAATGAAGCCAACGGGGAGGAGAACCGGGACGGCACCGATGCCAACTGGAGCATGAACTGCGGCGTCGAAGGGCCGACGGAGGATCCTGCGATCCTGGCGCTTCGAACCAAGCAGAAACTCAACTTCTGGCTCACGCTGCTCACCTCGCAAGGAGTGCCCATGGTCCAGGCGGGCGATGAGTTCTGCCATACCCAGTCGGGCAACAACAATGCCTATTGCCAGGACAACGAGATCTCTTGGCTCAACTGGGAGCCGACGGCAGAAAAGCTCTTTTTCACCCAACTGGTGCAACAACTCATCTGGATGCGGCGGAAGGAGCCGGTCTTCCAGCGTCGTCATTTCTTCCAAGGGAGGGAAATCCGCGGCTCCGACATTCGCGACGTGGTCTGGATCGGCCCGTCCGGAAAGCCGATGGACGAATCGGAGTGGACCTCCCCTGCGGTCCAGTGCCTGGGAGTACGCCTCTCCGGCGACATGACGGGCGTCGTCGATGAGTTCGGCAACCCGGTTGAGGGGAGCTCGATGCTCCTTCTTTTTAACGCTTCGGAGCAGCCGATCCCCTTCGTGCTTCCCAAGCGGCGAGGAAGCCTTCGTTGGGAGCGGATCCTCGACACCGATCAACCCAGGCTGGCTCCCGAGCGGTTGGCCGCCGGAGAAACCTACACGCTGATGGGACATACCAGTGTCCTGTTCCGCGGGGAGCGCCCCACAGAGCCTCTGCCTCCCGGGGAATTCCTGGAACCGATCCTCAGCGAGTAGCGCTCGAAAGCAACGCTTGTCCGGAAAATCGATTTCCAACCATTCGAAAAGACAGTCCTCATGAATCAAGGAGCATTTCTCACCCCGGACGGATGTCGTTTTTGCGTCTGGGCTCCCTATCGTTCGCGCTGTGAGCTCTCGCTGGTTGATCCCACCCAACGGATCTATCCCATGGAAAAAGATGGCGCGGGCTACTGGACCGTGACCGTACCCGAGGCCAAGCCGGGCTGGCTCTATCAGTACCGGCTCGACGGCGAGAAGGAGTTGCCCGATCCCGCTTCCCGATGCCAACCGCGGGGGGTCCACGGACCTTCCGAGATCATAGACCCCTCTTTCCCCTGGACGGATCGATCCTGGTCAGGACTCGCCTTACCCGATTACGTCCTCTACGAGCTCCACGTCGGAACCTATACTCCGGAGGGGAGCTTTGCCGCGATCCTTCCGAGATTGCCCGAGCTGCGCCAGCTGGGGATTCGCGCGATCGAGATCATGCCGGTCGCCCAGTTCCCCGGCAGGCGCAACTGGGGCTACGACGGCGTCTACCCTTTTGCCGTGCAAACCTCTTACGGCGGGATCGCCGGTCTCAAAACGCTGGTCAACGCCTGTCATACGGCAGGACTTGCCGTCGTCCTGGACGTGGTCTACAACCATCTCGGCCCCGAGGGGAACTACCTCTCCCAGTTCGGCCCCTATTTTACCGAAAACTACCGGACGCCTTGGGGGCCGGCGGTCAACTTCGATGACGCGGACAGCGACGAGGTTCGTGGCTACTTCCTGCAAAACGCGCACACCTGGTTTGCGGAGTTTCACATCGATGCCCTCCGCCTCGATGCGATCCACGCGATTCATGATGAATCGGCCTTTCCCTTCCTGGAAGAGCTCGCCCTGCGCACCCGGCAATGGGAGCGGGAACTCGATCGACCGCTTCTTCTTTTTGCGGAAACCGACCGTAACGATCCCCGGCTCGTTCGGCCGAGACCGGGTGGCAACGGGCTTCCCGCCCAGTGGTGCGACGACTTCCACCACGCCCTTCACGGCCTGCTGACCGGCGAAAAACAGGGCTACTACGCCGATTTTGGGGGCGTGACGGATCTCGCCAAGGCCTTCTCCCAAGGCTATGTCCTCGATGGCCGCTACTCCCCCTATCGTCGGCGGCGTCACGGCGCCCCTCCGGATGGGGTGGGACGAGAGCAATTCGTCGTCTTCGCCCAAAATCATGACCAGGTGGGCAATCGGGCACACGGCGACCGCCTCAGCAGCATCCTCGACTTCTCGTCCCGGAAGCTGGCCGCCGCCTCCTTGCTCTTCTCGGACTTTCTCCCTCTGCTCTTCATGGGGGAGGAATATGGAGAGCCCCGCCCCTTTCCCTACTTTGTCGATCACGAGGATCCGGAGCTCCTGGAAGCGGTCCGCAATGGCCGCAAGCGCGAATTCGCCGCCTTTCACGATGCGGCAGGCGACGACATCCCCGACCCGGCCGCCGAGGCGACCTTTTTTTCCGCCGTCCTTCAATGGGAGCGCCGCCATGCGGGGAGCCACGGCGTTCTCTGGGAATTCTATCGAGAACTTCTCATCTTACGGGAGCGCGTGCTTCGCCATATCCCGCTCGATGCGCGCGAGGATTCCTGCGAGGCGGACGAGAAGACCGGACTGCTTCGGCTTCGGCGAAACAAGGGAGAAGCCCGGGTGGAAGGCTTTTTTAATTTCTCGCGGCAGCCGCGCTCGATCCGCATCGATCCGGATCTCCCCACGATCGAGAAGATTTTTGACACTGAAGAAGCGCGGTGGATGGGGGAAGGCTCCACGGGACCGAGCCGCCTCGAGCCCGGCTCCCTCCTTTCCTTAGCCGCTCGCAGCGCCGTTTTCTATGCCAGGGGCATCGACTCCGCTTGAGATCCAGAGAGCGACCGGTAGCTCGGCCATCGCTTCTTTCAGCGGGAGCTGCCCCTCCCAATGGCGCGAATTCCCCGTAAGGGCGCATCGCCACGAGCCGGAAAGCGACTCGGGCAGAGGAGCCGAGGTGTCGCTCCATGCCGCCGGACCGATCGGTGCCTCCTCGCTGGAACAGAGCTTCGTGACGAAACGGGGAACAATCGCGATCAGGTGCTGCGTTCCCCAGGAGCGCAAGAAGCCGAAGGCATGCTCCACCTGCGGTCCGGAAAACGGGATCGGCTCATAGCTGCCGGAGCGGAAGAGTTCCGGGAAGAGCCGCCGCGCCTGCAAAGCCTTGTGCGTGACGAAGAGCTTGATCCTTCCATCCTCGACATGCGCCAGAAGCTCCTTCCGATAGCCCGGCTGGTCTCCCTTCCCGCGGATTTCCGCCAAAAGCTCTCTGCGCAGGCTAAAATCGACTGGCCGTCGGTTATCCGGATCAACGAACGAGAGATCCCAGAGCTCCGTCCCTTGATAAAAGTCGGGGACTCCAGGCGCCGCCGTCTTCAGGACGACTTGTGAAAGCGAGTTGTAGACCCCGTACCGAGCAATCTTCTGCTGAAAGGGGAGGAAAGCCGTTAAAAACTGCTTTCCTTGGTCCCAATCGAGAATCTGATCCAGAAAGGCGCAGCATCGCTCCTCGTAGAGACGGTTCGGATTCTGCCATCCGGAAAAGCTCCGCGCCTCCCGACTCGCCTTGATAAAGTAGGCCTTGAAGCGCTCGCGGAACCCTTCGATCTCCTCATTCTTCCATGGCCAGCTTCCCAAGAGGGCCTGGTAGATGGCATACTCCGCATTCGCGTCGGGGACAGAGAGATCGCCAACCTTGGGCTTCTTTCCCGCATTGATCTTGCTCCACCGGCCGAGTAGAAGCGCCCATTCTTCGGGAAGTTCGGCCAACACGCACAAGCGGGCGCGAGCGTCCTCTCCCCGCTTTGCGTCGTGCGTCATCGTGGCATTGAGCGTGTGAGGCCAGTGGAGCCAGCGATCTCTTAGGAATTGATGAAATTCCTCCGCATCGATCCCGAAGCGGGAAGGATCGTTTCCGACCTCGTTGAGGGAAAGGAGCCGATTGTAAACGTAGAACTGGCAATCTTCCGAGCCCTTGGCCATCAGAGGTCCGCTGAGTTGCTGAAAACGACGGACGAAGTCGAGCGCCTGCGCTCGATCTTCCTCGGCAAGCTCGTGAGGCATTTCGCCGAGGAGAAAACGGCGGATGAATTCAAGCTCCGCCCTGAGCTGCGGCAGATTCTCTTCCGAGGTCTGGATCGCTTCGTCGATCCACCGCCGATCCTCCGGACTTGGCCCATCGGCATCGACGTAGGAACGATAGACCGGGAAACAGGAGAGCGCCTCGACCAGCGCTCTGCGAATCGCGTAGATCGTCACGTCCGGTCCAAACCAGAGACGGGCGCAGAGCGAGTGGATCATAAGGGCGATGCGGTCGAGATCCCCCGCGAGTCGGCGACCGATGACGAAGCGTTTCTTTTCCCTCAATAACCGGCTATAGCTCTGCTCAAGCCTGGTGAAATCTTCATAGCAGCGGGTAAAGGCTTCGGTGCTCTCCCTCGGGCAGAAGAGCTGAGTTGCCATGGCCAGGAAGTCGTACCCGGTCGTGCCTTCGACGGGCCAATCCTTCGGGAGATCTTCTCTCCCCAATGCCAGGATCTTCTCCACGACGGTGTAGGTATCCGGCAGGGCTTTCCGCAACGCATCCAAGTAGGCACGCGGACGATAGAGCCCGTCGATATGATCGACGCGAATCCCGGTGATTTTTCCTTCCGCGACCAAGCCCTGAATCAGCCGGTGGACACGCGAAAAGACCTCTTCCCGCTCGATGCGCACCGAGATGAGATCATTGACCGTGAAAAAACGCCGATAGTTGATCTCTTCCGAAGCCACCCGCCAGTGGGCAAAACGGAAGTACTGCTCGGACAAGAGCTGATCCAGGAGCGCCAGCGATGCCGCGGTGGGATTGGCGGGAGAGAACCCCTCCAGGCTCCGGTCCAGAGACGTCCGCACGAAGCCATTCTTTTGAGAGAGCTCTTCCAAGACGGCCTTCACGAAAGTCGTCTGGTCGATTCTCTCTTCGCGATTCGCCGCCGAACCCAGGTTGCGAACCGTGTAGATCACGCCCAGGAGCTTCAGATAGTCCGGATCTCGGCGCTCCAAGCGGCTACGAATCTGCTGCTGGACCTGCGCGAGAACCGTTCCGTAGCTCTCGATGGAGAGCGGGAAGCGGTGTTCGAAATAGGAGACCCAAAAGGCCCCCTTTTCAAAGGACAAGCGAATCTCCCCCTTTTGCAGCGCCTCTCCGTAATGGGGACCCAAGAACGGGGCAAGTACCCGGCGCCGCAGCGTCGGATAGGGGTGGTTCCACTCGATGTCGAAGAACTCATAGAATTCGGATTGCGGACCGTTCTCAAACACGTCCATCAGGAACCGGTTTTCCTTGTCGTAGGCCATGTGATTGGGAACCACATCCTGAAGCCATCCCATCTGCCGGGCATGGACGTTTTCCATGAGGCGAGCGAAGGACTCAGGGGAGCCGATCTCCGGATTGATCTCTCCCGGATCAACGACGTCATATCCGTGACTGCTGCCCGTCCGCGCTCGCGTGATCGGCGAAGCGTAGATATCCCCGATTCCCAAATCACCGAGATACGCCACGACGGGCTCCAAGGCTGCAAAACCCAGTTCTTTTCGGAGCTGAAGGCGGTAAGTAGAAACGGGAATACGCATATCGAGCGACTTCAGTCCACCAACCTCCACAGCCACAGACTCCCTCTTTCAAGGAGGAGTGCCCTTCCGGCCCCTCCCGACCTAAAAATCAGTTCTGACCGGCCGAGAGGCGGTACCCGGCGTCGCCAACCAGCGGAGCGGCGAAAGGCACACGTTCCTCCCATTCCTCCTACGGCACCGCCACGGTCGGGCACGGGCAATGGAACAAAGCATGGCAAAGCTCGCTATCGAAAGCAAGGCCCCCGCTTGCTCTTCCTCGGTAGCGAGCGATCCTTCCGAAGAGAGGCGGTCCTTTTAGCGGAGGCGCAGAATCGGCTTGCTTGCCGCAAACCCAGCTGTTAACGATTGGCCTTATCGGTTTCCTTACAAAGTCAGTAGGGACGAACGGATCGCCCTCCGAAGCCATCCATCCACCGAATCGCAAAACCCCCGTGATTAGCCTCCCAATCCCATGAACTCTCCCACCGCTTTACCCGCCTGGCGCAAGCTTCAAGCACACTACGCCCAGATCAGCCCGCTTCATCTTCGGGATCTCTTCCGCGAGGATCCGGGCCGCGCGGAACGCTTTTCGCTCTCCCTGGAGGAGATCGTCTTCGACTACTCCAAGAATCGGATTACGAACGAGACCCTCGAGCTATTGCTGGAGCTCGCACGGCAGGCGGATCTGTCGGGCTGGATCCAAAAGATGTTCGCCGGGGAGAAGATCAATGTATCCGAGAGACGCGCGGTTCTGCACACCGCACTCCGCAACCCTCGCGGCAGCTCCGTCCTCGTCGACGGGAAGGACGTCATGCCGGAGGTACACGCCGTTCTCGCTCAGATGAGGCAATTCAGCGAAGCCGTGCGAGAGGGCAAATGGCGGGGTTATACGGGGCAGCCGATCCGTGACGTCGTGAACATCGGCATCGGCGGATCCGACCTCGGCCCGGTGATGGTCACCAATGCCCTTCGCCCCTACCACTCTTCTCTTCGCCTCCACTTTGTTTCCAACATCGACGGCACTCAGCTTACCGAAGTTCTTCGGGACCTCTCTCCGGAGACGACTCTTTTCCTGATCTCATCCAAGACCTTCGGCACTCTGGAAACGCTCACCAACGCCCGTTCGGCCCGCGCATGGTTTCTCGAAAAGGCCAAGGATCCCGCGGCGGTGGCCAAGCATTTCGTGGCGATCTCGACCAATGAAAAGGCGGTCGTTGCCTTCGGAATCGACAAAAAAAACATGTTTCCCTTCTGGGACTGGGTCGGCGGCCGCTATTCCCTCTGGTCGGCGATCGGCCTCTCCATCGTTCTGGCCATCGGCATGGATCGCTTCGAGGAGCTGCTGGCCGGCGCGCACGCGGTGGACGAACACTTCCGCACGGCTCCGTTCGAAAAGAACATTCCTGTCCTCATGGGGCTTCTTGGCGTCTGGTACAATAACTTCTTCCAGGCGTCGACCCACGCGGTCTTCCCGTACGATCAATACCTCGCCTTTCTTCCGGCCTACCTGCAGCAGGCGGACATGGAGAGCGACGGGAAACATGTCCAGAAGGACGGGACACCCGTCTCCGTGACGACGGGACCGATTCTCTGGGGTGCCCCGGGAACCAATGGACAACATGCCTTTTTTCAGCTTCTCCACCAAGGCACCAAGCTCGTCCCCGCCGATTTCCTCATCCCCGTCCAGAGCCATAATCCCCTGGGACCCTCGGACGAGCATCACCGGATCCTGCTGGCCAACTGCCTGGCGCAAACCGAGGCGCTCCTTCGGGGCAAGACCGCGGACGAGGTGCGCACCGAAATGGAAGCGGCCGGACTGGCGGCTGATGACATCGCAAGGCTCACTCCCCACCGGACTTTCGAAGGCAATCGCCCCACCAACACCTTTCTCTTTCGCAAGTTGACGCCTCGCACCCTGGGCAGCCTGATCGCTCTCTACGAGCACAAGATCTTCGTCCAAGGAACGGTCTGGAACATCGACTCCTTCGACCAGTGGGGGGTCGAGCTGGGCAAACAGCTCGCTCAGCTCATCCTGCCCGAACTGAGCGGAGAGCCCGCACGCAAGCCGCACGACGCCTCCACTGAACGTCTGCTCCGCCTCGTGCGCTCCAGGATCTAGCCGCCGATGCCCTTCTACGGAAGCGGGCGGGAGGTCGGGGGATCCCAAAGGCGAGCCGCCCCTCGCACCCCGCTTGAGTCGCCGTGACGAGGCGGGACGAGCTTGGTAACGATCTGGTCGGAAAAGATCCACCGGCTCCAAAGAGCGGGGACTCGGCGATAGAGGCGGTCGACGTTGGAGAGCCCTCCGCCGAGAACGATCGTGTCTGGATCGAGCAGGTTGATCACATGAGCGAGCCCCCGAGCCAGCCGCACCTCGTACCGTAGCAGAGTGGCCTCACAATCGGGATCGCCGCAGGCAGCGCCCCGAACGATCTCCTCCGGCCCCAGCCGCATCCCGGTCACCCTCTCATGGTCCGAGGCCAATCCGGGACCGGAAAGGAAGGTTTCAATGCAGCCCCGTTTTCCGCAGTAGCATTCCGGTCCCGGAAGCTCTTCGGGCCGGGCCCAAGGCAAAGGATTGTGGCCCCACTCCCCGGCGATCCCGTTGGCGCCGGAAAGAATCCTTCCCTCGATCACCAGACCGCCCCCCACCCCCGTTCCCAAGATCACTCCAAAGACGACAGACTCCCCTTTCGCCATGCCGTCGGAGGCTTCGGAGAGCGCGAAGCAGTTCGCGTCGTTGGCAACGCGGACGGGCCGAGCCAGCCGCCGCTCCAGGTCCGCCTGCAACGCCCTCCCGTTCAGGCAGACGGTATTGGAATTCTTCAAGAGGCCGCTGGTCGTCGATACGCTGCCCGGCGAAGCAACACCGAGGGGGAGCGGGTCGAGGTCCAACTCTTGCTCGACCTCCATTACGAGCCGCTGCACTGCTTCGAGGATCGCTTGGTAACCGTCGGTTGGGGTCGGGATTCGCCGCCGGGCGATCTCCCGGCCCTCTCCTTTCAGGACGAGGATCTCGATCTTCGTTCCCCCGAGATCGACGCCTGCGCGGATCCGCTGCTCTCTCATGTCCGGGACTCGAGGATTCATCCTCGAGAGAGATTCTGAAATCAAAAAGAACGTGCGCCCCGCGTCGCTACCCATTAAAAAAGGCTACTTTAGGCCATTTTAAGAGATCCTACCCCATGGAGTCCAAATCGCTTCGTCCATCCGCCAGCTACAGCTTCCTTCTGCGTCTTTCCTATCCCAACAAGATCGGAATGTTGGCCGAGATCGCTCGGGTGCTGAGCGCCAACGGAGGGGATCTTGGCGCGATGGATATCGTCACGGTGCACTTGGGACAGATGATTCGAGAGATCACGGTCAATGCCCGAAGTGAAGAGCATGCAAAGCTGCTCGAGGAGGCGGTCGCCCAGTTGCCGAGCGTGACGATTCTCTCTGCATCCGATCGCGTCTTCCTGCTCCATCAAGGTGGCAAGATCCATGTCGAGAACAAAGTTCCCTTGACCAACCGCGACACCTTGTCGATGGCCTACACTCCCGGAGTCGCCCGCGTCTGCGAAGCGATCGCCGCGCATCCCGATCTCGCCTTCGAGCTGACGATCAAGAGCAACTCCGTGGCCGTGGTCAGCGACGGCTCTGCCGTCCTGGGCCTTGGAGATATCGGGCCGGCGGCGGCCATGCCGGTCATGGAAGGCAAAGCGATGCTCTTCCGCGAATTCGGACAGATCCACGCCTACCCGATCTGCCTCGACGCACGGGAAACGGACGAGATTGTCGACACCGTCGCCCGAATCGCCGTCGGCTTTGGCGGAATCAATCTGGAAGACATTTCCGCACCGCGCTGCTTCGAGATCGAGGAGAAGCTGCAGAAGCGATTGGATATTCCCGTATTCCACGATGATCAACATGGGACGGCCGTGGTCGTGCTCGCCGCATTGATCAACAGCGCCCGGCTGCTCGGCCGAGAGTTGGCGTCGCAGCATTACGTCATCATGGGGGCCGGATCGGCGGGAGTGGCGGTGGCAAAGATGCTTCTCAAGGTCGGCTGCCGCTCGATCGTCGTCTGCGACCGTAACGGCATCATTCAAGCCGGTCGCTCGGATCTCACTCCCATTAAGCAATGGTTGGCCGCCCACACGAACCCCGACGGGATCCGTGGAACGGCGAAGGACGCCATGAAAGAAGCCGATGTCTTCATCGGGGTCTCCTCCGGAGGCCGGGTTTCCGCCGAGGACATTCAGGGGATGCGGGAGCCGAGAACCGTCTTCGCGCTGGCCAACCCGACTCCGGAAGTCATGCCGGAAGAGGCCGCCCGATACGCGCAGATTGTCGCTACGGGCCGAAGCGACTACCCCAACCAGATCAACAATGTCTTGGCCTTCCCGGGCATCTTTCAAGGCGCCCTCTCCGTGCGAGCTTCTCGGATCACGGAGGGAATGAAGCTCGCGGCGGCCGAAGCAATCGCCTCGTGCATTCCTGCCTCGGAAGTGGCTCCGGAGTACATTGTGCCGAGCGTCTTCAACCGAGACGTTGCCAAGGGCGTAGCCCAAGCGGTCGCCCAGGCAGCGCGGAAGGATCAGGTTGCTCGCGCCTGACGCCCTGGACTGAAAGGCCGCATCTTGGTCCGACCTCTCGGAGCCTCTCTCGGACGGATTGCAGCCGGGCCTTCCAAGAGCGTGCTCCTGCGGCAGCGTTCCTCCTCCGCCCCGCTCCTCCTGCTCGCATTCCTCTTCCTGACGCTTGGCGCCGGCTCGGCTTGGGCGACCAACCCGCCGGTGCAACTCGTGAGCGCAAGACGCTACTACTCCCTCTTCCTCTCGACCCCGAGTCGGCCAGGCGAGCCGGCCTCCCCCCGGATCCGCTACCAGGGCGTCTGGGAGTGCGTCAACTGGGGCGGAACGGGCGACATCTCCCTTTTCCAACAGGAACCGGCCCATCTCCCCTATCTCGACTTTCGCGCCAAGGCAAACGGCATTTCGATCCCCGTCCAAAAGCAAGGAGACCGCTACTGGGTACCGCTCCACTTCCCAGGCGGACAGAGAGTTCGCGTGCAGATCGAATCGCTGCAGCAGGTTCTTCCCGTCGATCCCGGACAGAAGATCGATTCGTTCGAGGACCTGATCCAACCCACCGGCTGGCGGCCGCCGGTCGTCAACTACTGGGTCGTGGTCGACCTTGGTCGTCTCTTCAATGCCTACATGGCGCAGGAATCGAAGAGCCCCGCCTTTGGCCTCGCGCCCCGAAGCTCTCCCGGCTCCCCTCCTTCCTCTGCTTTCCCGCAATTTCTGGCCAACAAGATTCTTGAGGTCTCCCCCAAGGGATATCGGATCGAGGGAAACAAGATCTGGTGGTACTATCACAATCTCGGAGATGCCGCCTCGTCCCAACCAATGGGGACCCTTCGCGTCGTCTGGCAAGCCTGGTATCGATGAATGGCTACTACCTGTCCGCCGAAGGCGGTGGGACTTCCACCAGGCGTTGCGGCCCTACCCAGACCAGGATGGCGCGAATCTTCTCGATCGGAAGCGCCGTCATCTGGGCAAGAACCGCCCGGTAGAGCCCGACCTGTTCCCGATAACGGGCGACGAGTCCCTCCTCGCCTCGCTCCAGCGGCTCCCGATCGGTCTTGAAGTCGTAGAGAATCACAGAAGCCGGAGAGCCGTTCGGATCGAGAAAAAGGTGAACCCGGTCGAAGATTCCACTGATCCATCGGCCGGAGACCAGCGCTTCAAACGGCTTCTCCCGCCAGAGGATCGTGTCGCTTGGCACAGAGAAAATCGTCCCGCAAACCTGACTTTCGATACAACCGAGCGCCATTCTCGCCGCCTCCTCGATCGTCGTGGATGGTAGGGCGGAAGCAATCCGCCGCAGAGACGCCAAGCTTTCGGCATCCGCCCGCTCCACCCGCGCAAGCATCTCATGGACCAGGGTGCCGAATTCTCGGCCGGACGCTCGTCCCGGGGCGAAGAGCTTTGCGGCCCTATCCTTCCCGGATCGTGAAGGGGCAAGCGGCGCCAGGCGGACGGAGCGCGGCGGAAAGGCGAGCGGCGGCAACCGCTCGGGCTCTTCGCCCGTACTCGGAACATCCTCCTGCCTTTTGGACTTCCCGAGTTCCCCCCGCTCGAAGAAGAGATCCACCCCGCTCTTCGGCCAAAACGCTCGGGACTCTCCCGCCACCAGAGTTCGGCGCAAGAGATCGCGATGCGTGAGTGCGGTGGATCTCGATCCCGCCCTTGACGCCCTCCTCCGAGCCGGAGCGGCTTCCGCGAGCACATAGAGCTCTCGCCGGGCCCGGGTCAGGGCTACGTAGAGAACGGAGAGCCGCTCGAAGAGTTCCTCTTCCCATGCCTTCTCCCTCGCCTTCGCCAGCAGAGGGATCTTGCTCGCAATCATTTTTACCGGGGCCAAGAGCAGGCCCGACTCCCCTCGCGGGAGATCCACCTCGAGCAATCTGCTCCGCATTCGAACCGGCCGCTCGAGCTCGGTAACGACTACGGCATCGAAGCCCAGGCCCTTTGCCTTGTGGACGGTCATCACTTGGACGGCGCCGACCGTCTCCGGAAGGCGGACCGGCTGATCCCTCAGGTAGCGCAGGAACCGTTCCACGTCGCGCGAGCCGGTCTGGTCGAACCGACAAGCCATCTCCCGCAGCAGCGCGGCTCTCTCCTTGGAAAAATCGTCCAATTCCGTGGGCAATCGTCCCAAGATCTCGGCGACCACGCCTTGAAACCCCTCTTCATATAGGATCCGCCACCCAGACTTCTCCCACTCTTGGCAAAACCCATCCCCGAGAGGGGAAGCCTGCACCCAGCCTCGCGCAAGCGTGTCCTCTGGATGCACCAGGCTCTGGAGGGCTGCCGCCACAAGCCGTCCAAGCTGATTGTCCCCGCCGGGAAAGATGTCTCCTTCCAGGAAGACCGAGCCGACCCGCTCTTTGCGCAACCGATCCGCCAGACGCCGGGCCCACCGGTTGGTCTGGACGAGAACCGCACAGGAAAGCCCCCGCTCGGCGGGCCGGATGCTTTCCCGGATCAGGCGAGCCAGGGCCGAGTCGACAGGCGAGGAACGCTCTTCTTCCGCCTCCTCGTCCGTACCGTCCGCCATCCCTTCGCTCCAAGAGGGCTCATCGGAATCGGAGCCGGCCTCGAGATAGCAGCTATATCCGCTGGCGTCGCGCAACGCCGATGCATGGGGCGCCCAATCCTTCGCCCAGGCTCTCCCCGCGTCCCCGTAGAGCTCTTCCAACGCCGCCTTGCTGCCGAACAGCGCGTTCACCAGCTCAATCACGGCGGGCTGCGATCGATACGAGGTCGAGAGCGTCCTGAGTGCAACGCCACCTTCGTAGCGGGAAGCAATCTCCTCGAAGAGGCGCCGATCTCCCCCCCGCCATCCGTAGATCGACTGCTTCGCGTCCCCGACGCAAAAGACGCTCCTCGTCTCCTCCGTCGACTGAATCACCTCTCCCACCAGAAGTTCCAGCGCTCTCCACTGCGACCGGCTCGTGTCCTGAAACTCGTCGAAGAGCCAATGGTCCCATTGCGAATCGAGCCGGAAGGCGATCCGCAACCAGAGGTCTTGATCCATGCCTCCGCCCGCCGCTCCCAACTCCCGGAGGAGCCGCGGCGCATCGCTGAAAGCGATGCGCCCCTGGCTACGAAGAGCGTGCCGATAGCGAGCGTGAAACTCGGCAAGGAGAGAGGCGAGCCCACGGGTCCGTTCGCAAGCAGTCTCGAGGCTATTCTGGATCCAGAACCGAGCAAGACGCCCCAGAAGGCGGGCCATCTCCTCATTGGGAACGATCTTTTTTCTTTGAAAATAGAACTCCCCGCAAGAGCCCGCAGCCGGATCGTAACTTTCCAAGAGATTGGCGATCAGCCGATGAGGGGTCCCGTTCCCCCGATACGCAAGCAAGAGGGGGCGAAGCCTCTCCCAGTCGTCGCTGCGATCCGGAACTTGGAGACTCCACTTTCGGGCGATCTCCTGCCAGAGCCTTTCTCCATCCGTCTCCCGGCCGTCGGGGATCAGCGCACGCCGGAGTGCTTCTCCCCCCCAACGCTCCCGGTCGGGTTCTTCCTGATAGGCTTCCCAAAATTGCGAGATCAACGGATCGAGCACCATCCAGACGCTCTTCCTCTCCTCTCCTTGCGTCAACCGGCTCACGGCCTCGGCCAACATCGCTCCGGCCTCTCCGCCCTCTCGGAGCATTTCCGCAAGCAGAGAACTCCGCAATTCCCTCGCCTCCAGCTCATCCATCAATTGGAAGCTTTCGGGAAGGCCCAGCTCGATCGGGCAGACGCGAACGATCCGTTGAAAGAGACTGTCGATCGTGCGCAACTGCAGCCGCGGCAGATCGGCCAGAAAGGCCTGGAGCGAAGTGAGAGCATCTCGAGCAAACCGCCCGCGGTCCTCTCCTGCGCCGGCCCGATCGGCTTCGGCTTGCTCGACGAGCTTCCCGAGAACTCGATCGAGGATCTCCGCTGCAGCCTTTCTCGTAAAAGTGACCGCAACGATCCGATGCGGCTCCACGCCACAGCGGAGCAGATCGACCATCCGCCGCGCCAACTCTTCGGTCTTCCCTGTCCCGGCGGAAGCGCGAATCAAGCAGCAGCGGTCCATCGGCAAACTCTCTCCCACGTTCCTCCTATCCTAATCTGCATGTCCCGCAACGTTCGTACCCGAGGCGGTTCGAACGGGGGCAACGATCTCCGCCGGACGTCCATCGAACCAGAATCGCCACGGCTCCCGATCCCACTCGGCGGATCTCTCCGGTGGCCAAAACCAGCCTTCCTCGATGGCTTGCAAAATCCGGGCGGCGCAACTTTCCGCCTCCCTCTCCAGTTCCCTGCTCCAGTTCCGCCACTCCTGGACCCCCACCTTCTCGCGATCCTTGGGGAGCACGAGGTAGGCTACCCGGAGATCGGGACAGTCCGCTTCACGAAGACGCCATGCCGCGGCGTAGAGCGGAAGTTGCAGGTCTTTCCATCGGAGCCCTCTTCCTTCCCGCAGAAAGAGACCGGCGGCCGGCCCCTGCCCCTTCTCGGCCGCGACCAGGTGCGCGGATTCCGGGCTCAAGGCTCGTTCTGGACTCTTGAAGTCGATGAGTCGAATCCTTCCTTCGGAATCGCGATCGACCCGATCGATCCTGCCGTCGAGTTTCCAACCGCCGATTCGGAGCTCAAAGGGCTCCTCCACAACGATCGTCCTCCATCCTTGAAGAACTTCTTTTGCCTGCACGCGGGAGAAGGCGGCAAGCCTCCCCTGGATCGCTCGCGCTTGCAAGGCCACCGCAGGCGGAATCCCCTCGGGGAAGCGCTGCCGAAGCCGCATCGAGAGAGTATCCCGGAGAAACGTCTCGATCGCCTCGCTCCGATCGCACTCTCTCATTTCGTCCGCTCGTCCGAAATCAGCCAAAACATCGTGAAGGAGAGCGCCGAATTCCGGTGCATCGAATTCTTCGGGAAGCCGTTCGACCGCTTCCCATCGCTTAACCCGGCGAAGAAAAAAGAAAAACGGGCAAGAGAGGTAATCCCGCAAGGCCGTAACGGAGAGCTCCTTCCCTCCCTGCCAACGCAGCGGTCCGATCGCCAGGGGAAAGGAATCGGTCGACGCGGGCTGATGGCGCAGCCGCGAATCTCGAACTTCCAATATCCGCCGCACGCGCTCGGGCAGCGAGGCTGGGGGGCAGCGAAGGAGAAGCCGGGAAGGGAAGAGCGGTTCCCCTTCCCGGCTGAACCGGGCGGCCAACACATCGATCCTTCCCTGCTCCCTCCTGTGCGTCGCGATCGCTTCCAAAAGATAGGCATCCCTTGCTTCGCGCTCGGCATCGGTCCTCAGGCCAAGCCGCTCGCGGAGGCCGGAAGGGAGCAGAAAGTCATAGGCGACCGATTCGGGAACCGAGCCCTCCTGAAAACCGGCCAGGATGAGGTGAGGCGCATCGTCCCAGAGCAGCTCAAGCCAGCCCCGGAGTTCGACCGCCGCTTCGGGCCGCTCTTCCGGCAGGTCTTGTTGAGAGACTCGGTCGATCAGGAGATCGAGACATTCTGCAGCATCCAGACGGTTCTTCGCCGAGGAGCCGAGCGCCTCGATCTCCTCCAGGGCATGCTCCAGCTCCTCACAAAGGAGCCGGTGGCTCCCCGAGTCGCCTTCCGGCTCGAAAGCATCCTCCAAGATCTTCCGGATCGCTCCGAGAGGGTCTGCGCCCGCCTCGGACAAGAAGCGTTGCGCCCGCTCCACAAAAGGCTCCAGGGCCGACTCCGGCCGTGTGGCCGATCGGAACTCCTGCGACAAGGTTCGAGATGCCGCTCGATCGAGCCTTCCGAGCAGGAAGGAGCGTACCACTCCGGTTTCCCGGAAACCCAGCCAGTCCGCCGCCGCGGGATGACAGAGCAGGCGACGAAAGGAAGCGAGGTTTCTTTGCCGCAGGAGTTCCCGGAGGTCCGCCAAAAGAGAGGCCCACTTTGATCCGCGAGCGGAAATGCCGCCCGGATCAAACACGGGAATTTCCCTCTCCTCCAGAGAGAGACGCAGAAAGGGAAGGAGTCGGGAAGCGCAGACGCCGACGGTAACCGCATCCCACGAGCAATTGGCCGCCACCAGGTCGGCCGTACGGCCCATGACCTCCCCTTCCTCCGCATAGATCCGGGTGTTCGGCAGGAAGGGCATCTCCCTTCTTCGCCAAAAGGCCGGATCAGGTCTTCCCCACAGGTCGAACCCGCCTGCGATCCCTTCTGGCGCTTGGATCAACACCGAGCAGACCTCGTCCGGCAAGACCCGCTCCAACAGCCGCACGGCCAGCGGGTGAGGGTCAGGACAACCAATCAGGGCGACCTGATCGACGTCGAAATTCCAGGAAGCTTCACGGAGAGCTTCAAGCCGGGTTTCCATGGGATCCCGCAAGCCCGCACCGGCCAAGATTGCCCGATACCGCTCCTCCAGTCGGGCCAACCGGAACCAGAGTTCCGGTTCGGGGTGGCCGCTCACCTCCTGAACGCTGGAAAAGGTCGAGGCCCCTTCGGAAAGGAGATCCTGTGCCTTACAGAGACTCTTCGCCACACCTAGAGCCCAGGAGAAATCCCGCTCGAACGCCTCCCCGGGAAAGAGGGCCATCTCCTCCATCCCCTCCTCCGAAAGCAGAAGCTGAGTCCATGCCCAAAGCCGAGCCGTCGGCCCGGCCACCTTGCCCGCCGAGCTTCGCCCCTCACCGTAAAGCTCCATCGGAGTGACCACGCGAGGAGCGAGGAAACCTCCCGGTCTGAGCAGGCAGAGCGCGCCCCGTAGCGTCCTTCCCGACTGCCGGGTCGGTACGATCAGAAGCCATCGGGAGAGATCGGGCCAGGAGCCCTTTCCCGCTCGCTCCAGCAGCCATTCCGCCGCCTGTGGGGGAAAAGGACGATCCCATCCGAGAAAGATCCGCTCGGGACGCATGGCCGAAGGATAATCTCTTCTAGCCGCCATTTCTTACACATTTCGTACCCGAGAGGTGGTAGTCACCCTCTTCTGCCTGCGACATCCAGGACAAAGTCCTTGGCAAACGCTGCCTTCCCTCGCATATTGTCTGGCGCAATGGCTGGGAAAAGCAGCAGAAAGAGTTCCAAGGATATGCAGGCTAAGGCCAAAGCAGGGTTAGAAATTTCACCCTCGACTGCTGCAGCGGAGAAGAAATTGAGCACGAAAAAGAACAACTCCCCCGTTTCACCGAGCCGAAGCAAACAGCAGGCAGCGAAAACGCCACAAGAAGCTTCGCAAGAAAACGAAGCGAGCGTAGAAGCGTCTGAAACACCATCCACGCTCACACTCGCCGACCTTTCGCCCAAACGCCGCCAGAGCTTTATTGAAACGCAGCGCCAGCGTCTCCTCGATTTGCGCGACGACATCCTGGGGCAGATGCAAGGCATCGCCCAGGATTCTCTACGCGTTCGTCCGGAAGGCAGCGAGGCCAGCGGCTTCGGCATGCACCAAGCGGATGCGGGCACCGATGCCTACGACAAGGATTTTGCCTTGAGCCTGCTTTCTCAGGAGCAGGATGCTCTCTACGAGATCGAGGAGGCGCTCAAGCGGATCGAAGGCGGGACCTACGGAATCTGCGAAATGTCCGGCGAGCCGATCCCGCTCCAGCGATTGGAGGCGGCCCCGCACGCGCGCTTTACCGTAGCCTGCCAGCGCCAAGTAGAGTTGCAGAGCCGTTTCGAGCGGAGGTGGGAATCGGTTCCCCAGTTCGGAGAAGCGGCGGAAGCCGGCGAAGAAGAAGACGAGGCGGGAGAGGAGAGAGAAGGCCCCGGGGCCTAGTGAGACAGGCATGAAAAAAAAGAGACACAACCGCAATCGCCGGCAGCACAGTGCGGAAAGCCGACGCAGAGTCGACATCAATACGGAAGCAATCGACTTTCGCAACACGGATCTCCTTCGCAAATTCACCACGGAAAGCGGTCGCATTCTTCCTCGACGAATCACGGGAATGCCTGCTAAACTTCACAGAAAGTTAACGCAGGAAATTAAGCGTGCGCGCAACGTACTGCTCCTAAAATAGGTTTTGGAGATTTCGATGGCTCGTCATTGTTGTATTTTAGGCCAGCGACCGACTCGCGGCCATGCAATCCGGCGCAAGGGCAAACCGAAGAAGCAGGGGGGGATCGGAACCCATGTGACCGCGCAAACCCCCAGGACGTTCTTCCCGAATCTTAGGCGAAAGAGACTGTTCGTGCCGGAGCTCGGCCGCTGGGTCTCCTTGCGGCTTTCCGCTCGAGGACTCAAGACGCTGAGCAAAAAGGGAGTCTACGCGACGCTTCGGGAAGCGGGTGCGCTGGATTAGTAACATTGGATCATTGCGTTTGAATTGCGGGACAACTTCGGGGAGGAAGATTCATGCCGTTTCATGTCGTTAGCAAAAAGTCCGGAAAAACCTATTATCTACATGCTCGCGAGCAGACCTTGCGTAACGGTCACGAGGTAACGCTCTATTTCTTTTCGACGCAGCCTCGCGATGGAGCGATTGACGCCCTTCCGGCAGGTTATATCGTTTCCGAGAGTGACCGGACGGGTCTACCGATTCTTAAGAAGAATCGCTAAAGAGCCGCTCTACGGCCATCGCGAGAAACTTGTCCTCGAATTACCGCTCCTATGGCCATGAACTCGATTATTGAACTGCCTGGAAACTCTTGGACGGAAGCGGTAGCCTCCGAAGTGCAGGACCGAGCGATCGAGAGTCTCGAGGAAGGCAAGGTCCTCTATTTCCCGCACCTGGCGTTTGAGCTTCTCCCGGGGGAGGATGCGTTTCTCCAGCCGAAATGGAGCACGGGGGACGCAAAAAACATCAGCTTCGAGCGCGAAACCGGACAGATTTGGGGAGTCAGCGGCAGCGACGCGGAGAAGACAGCGCTTTCGAGAATGCTCCGCCGCTACGCGGATAGCACGCGCGAGTTCCTGCAAAACCTTCTCCCGACTTATGCGTCGACTCTTCTCCAGGCAAGGACGAGCTTCCGGCCCATCGAAATCTCCGGCAGGGCCTCTTCCTATCGGAAGGACGACACCCGGCTTCATGTCGACTCCTTTCCGTCTCGTCCGACCGGCGGAAAGCGGATCCTGAGGGTCTTCTGCAACATCAATCCGGAGGGAAAGCCGCGCTGCTGGCGCATCGGCGAAGGTTTCCGGGAATACGCCCAACGTTTTGCCGGCCGCGTTCCCCAGCCGATTCCGGGCTTCCGCTTCGTGCTCTCTCTCGTCGGAGCCACGAAAGGATACCGCAGCCTGTACGATCACTACATGCTCGGCCTACACGATCAGGGCAAGCTCGACATGGATTACCAGCGACAGAGCCCGCAGGAGGCCTTTGCCTTCCCTCCGGGCAGCACCTGGATGTGCTTTACCGACCAAGCCCTGCATGCAGTCGATTCCGGCCAGCACTTGCTGGAACAGACCTTTCATCTCCCACGCGCTTCTCTTCGACATCCCGAGCGTTCCCCCCTGACGGTGTTGGAAGATATCGTCGGCCGACCGCTTTGCGCTTCAATCCGTTAAAGAGGCTCAGCCGTCTTTCGGCTTCTCTATTCCTGGCCGATTCATGGCCGGAGGGAAGCGATTCGCACTGCCGTGAAGAAGTCATCCAGATCGGGCCGATCCATCCTTTTTTCGGGCTCTGGGGAAGACGGTCGGTGGCATTCACAAAACCCTTCGAATGCTGCTTCTCTCGCAATCTGCAAGCGGGCACACCGCATATTCCCATGGACATCCGCGCCTTCCCGCAGTTCGATCAAGTCATGAGCAAAAAAGCTGCCTCTCGCTTTCCCTTCGACCTGCAGCTCCGCTGCCTCCACGTCCGCCTCTACTTGTCCCTCGGCGCCAATCCGCACCGTTCCCTCCGGAGCATGGACGCTCCCTACGAAGCCACCGTGGATGACGAGGGTTCCCGCAAAAGCAATCGTTCCTCGTAACTGCGTCCCGGCCCCGATGACGTCCGTCTCTTCCTCGGGCTCCGGCACTTCCGGCAGGGAAGGAACGCGACAAACCTGGGGCACAAGAACAGAGATGAGAGGCTCCGGCGCGCGCTCTTCGGCCTTCGGCGTTTTTGCCTCACCGACCGGACAGGGAATGACGGGCAGAGGAGAAGTCGGAGTCTTTTGAGGAGAAGGAGGACCCTCGGGTGAGGAAGCCATCTCCGGCGGAGCATCGCTGCCTGGGCTTTGGGCCAACCCTAATTTTTTTTTAAGAGCTTGCCGAACATTTGTCGGCACTCTGCCGCCGATGCCTAGCCGTGTCGAGTAAATTTGCCTTTGCCCCCGCCTTATGATACGGCTGGTATGAATTTGTTGCGGCACAATTACTAACATCCCACGTCATGATTCATCACCTCTGCTTTCTCGAACTCCTTCCTTCTACTTCTTCGTCCGAACTGGACACCCTCATGATCGAAATCCGGATTATTCTGCTCAAGCTTCCGGATATCCATAGCCTGCGCGTAGGACGCAATCTCGCTCCGGGCGATCCTTTCAGCCTCTTTCTCTCCTTTGACATCGATTCACCGGAGAAGCTCGAATTCGCCCAGCGCAACCCGATCTACTATCAGTTCGAGCGGCAGATCCTCGATGTGCATGCCAAGCGCGTCGTTCGCTATAACTTTGACATGGATCCAGGCAAGGAGCCCGGTTGAAGATCATCTCCCGATCCTCTCCAAAAGAGAGTGAAGGGTGGCGATCGACCAGTTCAGTTCGTCTTGCGTGACGACCAGCGGGGGAGTGAACGAGAGCACATGGCGATCGGGACCTCCAGCCAGCAAGATCAATCCGGCTTTCAATAGGGCGGAAACCAGTCGGCCGGCCAAAGCCGCGTCCGGCCGGCCATGCCGGTCGGTCACCTCGACCCCTACGAAAAGCCCGGAACCGCGGACGTTCTTGAGAGGCGATGCCGGAAACCGCGATTCGCTCAATCCTGCCAAGAGCCGTTTTCCCTTTTCTTCGACCGCCAAACCCTTCCGGCAGCTTTCGATCTCCTCCAAGAAGGCGCAAGCCAGCCGGCAACCGAGCGGACTTCCGAGAAAGGTGCTGGTATGCAGGGCCTCTCCATCTGACTCAGGCCAGGCATCCATCACTCCCGCGGGGCCGATACAGGCCGAAATCGGAAAGCCGCCCCCCAAGGGCTTCCCCACGCAAAGCAGATCGGGCACTACCCCCCATCGCTCACAGGCAAAGCGGGGACCGGTTCGAAAGAAGCCGGTAAAAATTTCATCCAGGATCAGAAGCGCTCCCTCCTCATCGGCCACCTGGCGAAGGAGGGGTAAAAACCAGTCCGGTGGCAGGACCATGCCTCCCCGGCCTAGCATCGGCTCGACGAGCACGGCTCCCACCGAGTGGCTCGCGAAGACGCGCTTGAGATCGGCAGCCAATGCGGAACGGCAGCCTGCATCGCACTCCGAGGGCGAACGCTCTCCTTTGCCCCAGGGACAATGCCAGCAATTCGGAAAGGGCAAGAAGACCGCTCGCTTGGCCAATTGTTCAAGAAACGGTTTTTGAAAATCGCCCATCTCCGTGGCTTCCATCGCTCCATAGGCAAGCCCGTGATAGCTCCCTCGAAAAGCAATCAGCTTGGGACGCCCCGTAGCCAGGAAGGCGGTCTTCATCGCTGCCTCCACGGCGTCGCTGCCCGTACAACCGAGAATCGACTTGGCCTCTCCCCTTCCCCACGCCTCGAAGGTGAGACGCGAAAGGAACTCTAAGAGCTCGACCTTTCCCGCGGAGGGGTGGACGTCCCCCATCCCGAGAGGTAGTTGCCGCAACTGCGCACCGCCGGCGGCGGCAATCGCCGGATGGGAATATCCCAAGGCCGCTACACCGAATCCCGCGGTCAAATCGAGATAACGGTTTCCGTCGACATCCCAGACGTTCACTCCTTCGGCCTGCTCCCAGAAAACGGGAAACTCTGCGGAAAGAAAGGTCACATTCCGGGATTCCCAGCGGCGCAACCCGGCGCATAGCATAGACGAGCGCGGTCCCGGGATCTGCGTCTTTTGTGCAGGAATCATCGTCCGCTCATTGCCAATGGGCCCAAAATATGCTTTGTAGGAACAGGAACCGCAAGCAGCAGCGGATCGGTCGCGGGCGAACGTCGAAACGCTCGGACGAACGATCCCTGAAAAACAAGGAGGCAGGTGCGATTATGGTAGCGGATGATCCCGGTGTAGCCGTAGCGGAGCCCAAAGCGCCCGCTTCTTCCCTTAGTCCCGAGATTCAAATTGATCTCTACCGCCAGATGGTTCGGATCCGGCGCTTCGAGGAAAAATCGGCTCAGGCCTTTATGCGGGCTGCCATCAAGGGCTTCTGCCACCTCTACATCGGCCAGGAAGCGGTCGCGGTCGGTGCCCTATCGGTTCTGGAGCCTCGGGATGCGGTGATTACGGCCTATCGGGATCACGGAGTCGCCTTGGCGCGTGGGACCTCGGCTCGCGCATGCATGGCGGAGCTCTTAGGAAAGCAGACCGGCTGCTCCCAGGGGATGGGCGGATCGATGCACCTCTTCGATCGCAAGCATCATTTCTATGGGGGACACGCGATCGTGGGATCTCATACCGCCGTGGCAGCGGGACTCGCCTTCGCCCAACAATATGAGAGCACGGGAGGGATCACCCTCTGCCTCCTCGGCGAGGGAGCCGTGAACCAAGGGGTCTTTTCCGAAACGCTCAACTTGGTCTCCTTGTGGAAGCTTCCGATCGTCTTCCTTATCGAGAACAACGATTACGCGATGGGGACGAGCGTTTCACGCTCCTCCGCCGGCTTGCCTCTGGTCAATCGAGCCTCGGCCTTCGATCTGGCTGGCCGGGTTGCCAACGGAATGGAAGTGGAAGAAGTGCGCGCCATGGTGGCGGAAGCCGTGAGCCTGGCGCGAACCGAACATCTGCCCACCCTCTTGGAAGTAAACACCTATCGCTACCGAGGACATTCGATGTCCGACCCCGACACCTATCGCACCAAGCAGGAAATCGAGGAACACAAAAAGAACGACCCGATTCTGCGCTATCGACAGAAGCTCGAAGAGCGTGAGATCCTCTCG
>NZ_CABFVA020000002.1 GCF_902143375.2 Methylacidimicrobium tartarophylax
AGCGTTCTCCTGTGGCTTGCGAACTGGACCTGTCTGCTTCGGATGACGGCATACCGCCCGATGATCCCACCCTCTCTTACCGTGCGCCAGTAGAGTAACCGTAACGGCAGCCGGGCTCCCTCCGACGGATGAAATTCGGAAACGAAAGGAGCTGCACGCCCATCGCCGAATTCCGGCCGCCATCGGATCCAGATCTCTTCCACTCGCCCGCTTTCGAGAGCGATTCGATTCCAGTTCGCGTCTCCCAAAAGACAGACCCTGGATACACAGAGGTTGAGGAGCTGCGGGAGCTGAGCCAAAGGAATCTTGCGGGCACGCAACCCGCCCGCTCGTTCCGACAGGTCCCAGGGGCTCCAAAGCTCTTCCTGACGCTCCGCCCTTCGCTTGCGGCAGAGCAGGTCGGCCAGAAGCTCGGCGCCCTCGGGCTGCATCGACAGGCGCCCGTCAAGAAAGAGTTCCGCCAGCAGCACGACCATGGCCAAGGGCGAGCCCCTCCCCGAACACCGACCCCACGGTGAGACGAACGCCTCGCGCAAATTCCGCCGCAGGCATCCGCCGTTTCCCTTCGATCTGCACATCGCGCAAAAGCAGGCCCCCGGAACCCCCTGCTGCCACGAGGACCCCATGGGGATCGATCCGCACAACCTCACCGGGTCTTCCGGAAGCTCGAATCGACACGATGGTCCCAAAGATCTTGAGCATGCGCGCCTGTCCGCCCTCGCGAAGCCATGTATAGGCGACAGGCCAGGGATTCATCGCCCGAACATGTGCGTGAATCTCCCACTTGTCTCGGCTCCAGTCGATCTCCCCATCCTCCTTGGACAATTTTTTCGCATAGGTCGCTTTTGTTGGATCTTGCGCCATCCTTTCGGCCGAGCCGGACGTCAGACGGTCGAGCGCTTCCACGACGGCTCGCGACCCCAATTTCGCCAAGCGCGCCTGCAAGGTTCCCGCCGTGTCCGTGGAGCGAATCAAGAGCTTCTTGGCTAACAAAATGTCTCCCGTATCCAATCCTTCGTCCATCCAGATCACGGAGACCCCGGTCTCCCGGTCGCGGCTGCGAATCGCCGCCTGGATCGGCGCGGCACCCCGATGGCGGGGAAGGAGCGAAGCGTGCAGGTTGAGCGCAGCCTGGCTCGGGATCTCCAAGACCTCACGCGAAAGAATTTGCCCGTAGGCGACGACGACCAAGACCTTCGGTTGGAGAAAACGGATCTGCTCGATGGCGGTCGGGGAATTGATCTTCTCCGGCTGAAAAATGGGGAGATGGAGATCGAGTGCGGCGGCTTTGACGGGGCAAGGGGTCGGGAGACGGTGTCGCCCCGAGGGACGATCCACCTGAGTGATCACTCCGTGTAGCCGATAATCCCGGTGCACGGCGAGCGCTCGAAGGATGGGGATCCCGAATTCACCCGATCCGATAAAGACGACTCTCATGTTCGAGACAGAAGAACGCAAAGCGAAGGCTACCGGATCTCACGGCCGCCGCCGGGGCCTGTGCCTGTGGCGAATCGCTGCGCTCAAGGGAGGAGGAGAAACGGCCGAAGCAGACGCCTCCCGTTGCCCAAGGGACGCTCCGCAACCTGTGCAGAGGTAGTCGTAGATCTCCTTTCCCGGCAGAACGAGGAGGAGCCGCTCCCGGACCGCCATGGGCTTGCGGCACGAGGAACAATACAGAGTCGAAGCCGAAAAACTTTCGAAGGAACGGCTCATGCGCTAAACTTAGCCACTGCCGGCGACAAGCCGCAAGGCAATTGGTAGCCCGATGTTGCGTCGGCTGGATGCTCCATCCTTTCCCTGCTTCTTCCCGTTTCGGGGAGGAGGTGGATCGAATCGGGCGACGGAAGAGGGAGCTGATCATGGAACGAGCGTTATCCTCGGAGGTCGACGCGATCCTCGATCGAGCTACGGCCTTGTTGCGCGCGGGAGAGGCCGTCGGAGTGCCGACAGAAACAGTTTATGGACTAGCGGCCGACGCGACCAATCCCGCAGCCGTCGCAAGACTCTTCGAGCGCAAGAGGCGAGCCTGCTCCCACCCGATCAGCCTCCTTTGTGCGTCGGCGACGATGGCCTTTGGCCTGCTGACCGATCTTCCGGAGAGCGCTGTCCGGCTCGCAGAGCGTTTCTGGCCTGGCCCACTGACCATGATCCTGCGCAAGCGACCCGAGGCCGTTCTCGATCTCCTGACGGCGGGCCTCCCGTTCGTAGGGGTACGCGTCCCCGATCATCCGCTCACCCTCGCTCTTTTGGAGCGCTTCGGCCGTCCATTAGCAACCTCGAGCGCCAATCGCTCTGGCCATATCAGCCCGACCACGGCTACTGCCGTCCGACACGAGTTCGGGGAAGAGATCTCCCTCGTACTCGACGGCGGTCCGTGTCGTGTAGGCGTAGAATCGACGGTGATTTCCCTTGCGTTTCCACGGCCGCTCTTAGTTCGGCAAGGGGGAGTCCCGCGTGAGTTTCTGGAGGAAGAGATCGGCTCTCTCGCTTGTGAAGCGGACCACGGACGTCCCCAACCGCCCCTCGGTCGCCTTCGCCGGCCTTATGCTCTGCGAACGCCCCTCATCCTGATCCAAGCGCCTGGAGAGGTTCCCCTCTCCGAGCGAAAGGAGGCCGGGCTTCTCGCCTGGGGGCCCTGCCAAGACGGTTTTGCCATTGCTTGCAGCCTCTCTTCCTCTTCCCAATTGGAGGAAGCGGCGGCCAATCTTTTCGGCCGGCTCCGGGAACTCGACGAAAGCGGTGTGAGCCGGATTTATGCCATGCTCGCGCCCGATCACGGTCTTGGCCGAGCGATCAACGAACGGCTACAAAAGGCGGCCGAAGTCTCTGCTTCCCTAAGGGTAAGGGGCTAGGCAACCGCGGCGACGAGAATCAGGCGAGCAGGCCCGCTTCTCCCTCCTCTTCCTGATCCTGATCCGGCACCACGCGGGCGACGCTGATCAACCGATCGCCTTGGTCAAGCTGGAGAAGGCGCACTCCTTGGGTATTGCGACCGACTCGCCGGACTCCCTTTACCGGCATGCGGACCGTAATCCCTTTCTCCGTAAGGAGCATGAGCTCATCTCCATCGACCACCGAGAGGGCGGCCACCACCTCTCCCGTCCTCTTGGTCATCTTCATGGTGATGACCCCCTTGCCGCCACGTCCCTGCCGGCGGTATTCGTCAAAGTCGGTTCGTTTGCCAAGGCCATTGGAGCCAGCCACCAAGAGCGTTGCGGCGGGATCGACTACAGCGGCCGCCACGACCCGGTCTTCCTTGGACAAGCGAATGCCCCGTACCCCGCCCGCGGTCCTACCCATAGCGCGAACCTCCTCCTCGGGAAAGCGGATGCTCAAACCTTCTCGAGAAATCAAGACGACTTCGCGATCTCCCGTAGTGAACTTCACGTCGATCAACCGATCGCCCTCCGAGATGTTGATGGCCCGGATTCCCTTCTTGCGCATATGGGCGAAGTCGGAGAGCGGTGTCTTCTTCACCTGGCCGAGTGCGGTACAGAAGAAGAGGAACCCCGGGCGATCCCAGGCGGCTCCCTCCTCGGAGGAGGCGACCACCCGAAGGAGGGCGGCAATCTCCTCATCCTGCGCGAGTTGGAGCACATTGGCAATGCTTCTGCCCTTGGCCGCCCGTGCCATCTCCGGAATCTCATAGACTCGCTCCACGTAGGCACGCCCCGCCGTGGTGAAGAAAATCAGGTGATCATGCGTGGAGGCCGTGAAGAGGTGCTCTACGAAATCATTTTCTTCGGTCCGTTCTCCTTCCTGAGCCACCATCCCGATCACGCCTCGGCCACCGCGTCGTTGCAGCCGGTAGTTGGCCAAGCCCGTTCTCTTGATATAGCCTCGATGCGTCAGGGTGATCACGACCGCTTCCCGGGCCACCAGATCTTCAAAAGCGACCTCCCCTTGCGCCGGAACGATCTCCGTCCTCCTCGGGGTTGCCCGTTTGGCGGCAACCTCCAGCAACTCGGTTCGAATCAGGGCCAGGACCCGAGCTTCGCTCCCAAGAATCTCCTCGAGCTCCCGAGCACGCTCCATCAGCTTTCGATAGTCCTCAATGATCTTTTCCCTCTCGAGACCGGTGAGCTGATAAAGGCGCAGGTCGAGGATGGCGTCGAGCTGCGCGTTGGAGAGGACGTATCGGCCGTTCTCCAAACGCTCCGCATGGCGAACGACGATTCCGAAGGCTTCCACCTGCTCTCGAGTAAACTCATATCCTCCCAGTTCGATTCGAGCGGCTTCCCGATTGGCCGCCCCCCGAATCACGCGGAGAAACTCATCCAAGTTCGCCAGGGCGATCAGATATCCCTCCAGGATCTCCGCCCGCTCTTCGGCCTTCCGGAGTTCAAAGCGGCTTCGCCGCAGAACCACCTCTCTCCGATGCTCCAGGTAGGCAAGCAGCATCTCCTTGAGATTGAGGGTGCGAGGCCGTCCTCCGTCGATCGCCAGGGAGTTCACGGCAAAGATGGTTTCGAGGGGAGTGAGCCGATAGAGATTGTTTTCGACGACCTTGGCCAGGGCATCGCGGCGCAGTTCGATGACGACCCGGGTGTTCTCGTCGGATTCATCGCGGACGTCGCTCGCATCAATCATCTTTTCCGTGATGAGATCGCCGATCCGCTCCACCAGGGTAGCTCGGTTCACGTTGAAGGGGATCTCGTCGACGATAAGGGTCGATCGCCCGTTCCTCCCCTCTTCCGCGTGCAGACGCGCTCTCAGTCGCACGCTTCCTTTTCCAGTCAGGAAATAATTTCGAATCCCCTCCTGGCCTACCACGATCCCTCCAGTCGGAAAATCGGGTCCTCGGACGAACTGGAGCAGATCCTCAGAGGTCAACGCGGGGTTATCGATGAGGGCACAGACACCCTGCACAAGCTCTCCGAGATTGTGCGGCGGGATGTTGGTTGCCATCCCCACCGCAATGCCCGTGCTCCCATTGACGAGCAGGTTGGGAAAAGCCGCGGGAAAGACAACAGGCTCGGTCCGTGTCTCGTCATAGTTCGGGACGAAGTCGACCGTTTCCTTGTCCATGTCCGCCATCAAAAGGGATCCAAGATGGGTCAAGCGGGCTTCGGTGTATCGCATCGCCGCTGGTGGATCTCCTTCCACCGACCCGAAGTTACCTTGTCCATCGATCAGCAGGTCGCGCATCGCCCACGGCTGAGCCATGTGCACCAGGGTGGGATAGATCGCTTGATCTCCGTGCGGGTGATAGTTTCCCATGGTCTCGCCGACGATCTTGGCGCATTTGAGATGTTTCCGATTCGGAGCCAAGCCGAGCTCATGCATCGAGTAGAGAATCCGTCTCTGCGAGGGCTTCAATCCGTCGCGCACATCCGGGAGAGCACGGGAAATGATGACGGACATCGCATAGTCGAGGAAGCAGTTGCGCATCTCCTCGGAGACGTCGCGTGACTCGAAGCGCTCCGCTCCCAGAAGCGGCCGCCCCTCTCCCTCGTTTGTCCCATCCGGCATGCGATCTACTCTCCCTTTACTCTCCGCTTAGACGTCCAGATTCCGGACGTGAAGCGCGTTTTCCTCGATGAACCGTCTCCGGGGCTCCACGACATCCCCCATCAGCGTCGCAAAAATCTCTTGTGCCGTAGCCGCATCGGCGATCTCGACCTGCAGGAGCTTTCTGCGCTCCGGGTCCATCGTCGTCTCGTAGAGCTGCTTCGGATTCATCTCTCCCAATCCCTTGAACCGCTTGACCTCGACCCCGCGCCTACCCACCTCCTTGACGGCCGTCAAGATTTCGCTCGGCGAGTAGAGGAGCCGACGGCTCTCTTCCTCCCCTTCGAGAAAGGCGTAGAGAGGCTCTACGGAGCGAGCCCGAGAGATCGGCATCCCCAGCTCAGCCAGTTGGTCGAGCTTCTCCCGGATGCTCTTACTTTCATAAAGCTCAACATGGGTCGCCCGGCGGAATCGCGGTCTCGACTCTTCCCCAGCGTCGTCCCCTTCGACGGGCGTCGACTCGGCTTCCGGCTGCTCCAGCGCCGGTTCTCCCTCGGGATTCGCCGCTTCTTCTCCCGAAGAGAGCCCGCTCCTGCCATTCCCGTTTTCGCGCTCAAAAAGCGCCAAGTCTGGGTTGGCTTCGGAGAAACGAGCGAGATCCCCATCCGAACAGAAGAAACGGACTTCTTCCTGGTTGCCTTCTCGTATGCGAACGAGGTGGACGGGCATTGCTCCCGTCTCTGGATCGCGGCTCTCCAGATAAGCTTCGAAATCGGCGCCATGGTTCTGCAAGGAACGCGCAAATCGATCGAGCTCCTCCAAGCGCTTGAGAAGCTCCACGAGCTTTACACCGAAAAAGAGGTGGCCTGCACGCAGATCTTCAACCTTGACCTCCTCCGCTCCCTGCTGGATCAGCATCTGATTGAGCTCCGCGTCGTCTCGGACGTACCACTCCTTCTTCTTGCGCGTCACCAGGTAGAGCGGGGGTTGTGCGATGTAGACGAATCCCCCTCGAATGAGTTCCTGCATCTGTCGATAGAAGAACGTCAACAGAAGAGTCCGAATATGGGAGCCGTCGACGTCGGCATCGGTCATCAGGATGACCTTGTGATAACGAAGTCGGTCGAGCTGAAAGGCTCCCTCCCCCTCTCCTTCTCCGATGCCCGTGCCGACCGCCGTGATGATTGTCTGGATCTCTTCGTTCTGGAGGACCCGATCGAGTCTGGCCTTCTCCACGTTGATCAGCTTCCCCCGAATCGGAAGGATCGCCTGGAACATCCTGTCTCTCCCCTGCTTGGCGGAACCTCCGGCGGAATCTCCCTCGACGATAAAGAGCTCTGCCTCGTCGGGACTGCGAGTGGAGCAGTCGGCAAGTTTTCCCGGCAATCCCTTTCCGGAGAGCGCGGTTTTGCGGACCGCTTCCCGCGCCTTCCGAGCCGCTTCCCGGGCGCGTGCCGCGGTCAGCCCCTTCTCCACGATCTTTCGAGCGACGGCGGGATTCCTCTCGAAAAAGGACATCAGCCCCTCGTACACCAGGGAAGAAACGACTCCATCAACCTCGGGCGACACCAGCTTGACCTTGGTCTGGGATTCGAAGCTGGGGTTGGGATGCTTGAGCGAGAGAACGCAGAACAGACCCTCCCGGACGTCATCTCCGGAGATGGCGGGCTCTTTGTCCTTCAACAAGTTGTTGACCTTCGCGTACTGATTGACCGAGCGGGTGAGGGCGCTTCGAAAGCCCGAGAGATGAGTACCCCCATCCGGATTGGGAATCCCGTTGGTATAACAGAGGATCTGGTCGGCATACCCCTCGGTGTATTGCAGGACGCAATCGAGCAGAATGTCGTCCTTCTCCCGAGCGATCACGATGGGCTTCGGGTGAAGCAGCTCCATGCTTCCGGTGATCTGCTGGAGAAACTCCTCGATCCCCTGGCGGTAGAAGAAGCGCTGCACCTTCGGCTTGTCGGCATCCAGGAGCCGCTCGTCGGAAAGGCTGATCTCCAGACCGGGGTTCAGGAAGGCGAGTTCGCGGAGTCGAGGCGCAAGGATATCCGTCTTGAACTCTTGGGTATAAGTGAAGATCTCGGGGTCCGGCTTGAAAGTAATGAAGGTGCCGGTGGTTCGGCTTTTCCCAATGATCTCCAAAGGTTTGACGGTCTTCCCTCGACGGAACTCCATGTGATAGACGTTTCCGTCGCGGGAGACTTCGACCTCGAACCATTCCGATAGAGCGTTAACGCACTTTGCCCCCACCCCGTGAAGCCCGCCGGAATACTTGTAGACCCCTTGACCAAACTTTCCTCCTGCATGAAGATTGGTCAGAACCAGTTCGACTGCGGGAATCTTGAACTTGGGATGGAGATCGACCGGAATGCCGCGCCCGTTGTCGCGAACGGAGAGCGAGCCATCGCTATGGATCGCTACATCGATTTGGGTGCAATGGCCTGCAAGATGCTCGTCGATCGAGTTGTCGAGCACCTCAAAAACGCAATGGTGCAGCCCTCGCTCATCAGTGTGGCCGATGTACATGCCGGGACGCTTGCGTACCGCATCCAGACCTTCCAGCTTCTCGATTTTTGACGCATCGTACCGAACTGAATTCGCCGGCAAATGGCGGGATAGCCCTTCAACAGACATCGTAGCAACTGATTCGTCGGAATAATACGGCACCTCGTTCCCGAAGACAAGCCGAACGCATCCGCCTCTTGAGTCGGCTCTTTCGAATCGCGTCCATGTTCTGGTCTACTGAAGATTGCCGGAAGATTGCGCTTTCCCTTCCCTTGGAGTAGCCTCAGGCCCGGCATGGCGGTGTCTCCTGGTCAGCACATTGTCCTCGTCGTAGAAGACGAACCCGATGTCCTGGAACTGGTCTGCCTGAACCTGACAGCCGCCGGCTTCCACACCATCCGCGCCGCGAACGGCGCCGACGGCCTTGAAAAAGCGATGAGCGGGTTGCCCGACCTGATGGTTCTGGATCTCATGCTCCCAGAGCTAGGCGGCCTGGAAGTCTGCAAGACCTTGCGCCGCAATCCGGCGACGGCGGATCTACCCATCCTGATCCTGACCGCAAAAGTCGAACCCGCCTACCGGGTCGAAGGTCTCGAGCTCGGCGCCGACGACTATTTGACCAAGCCTTTCAGCCCACGGGAACTGGTTCTCCGCACTCGATCGCTCCTGCGCCGCCGTGTAGAAAGCGTGCTGCCGACGGAACCGATCCGTCATGAAAACCTCGTCCTCCATCCCAAACGGCACGAGGCGTTTGTCCGCAGCCGTCGCGTCGACCTGACCGTGACGGAGTTTCGATTGCTCAACATGCTGCTTCGGGGCCGGGGGCGGGTGCACCGGCGCGAGGATCTGCTGCGAGAGGTCTGGGGATACAAAAAGGTGATGGAGATGGATACGCGCACCGTAGACACGCATGTCCGCCGCTTGCGGGAAAAGCTGGGAAGAGCCGCCCGCTACATCGAAACGGTCCGTGGGATTGGATATCGGTTCCGCACGAAGCGCAGAGGAGACGACGCGGAGGAGCCTGTTTCGCCCAAGCCCGACCCATGACGCTTTCCTCCTTCCTGATCGTCCTCCTTGGAACGGCTCTGGTAGCAGCCCTCCTTCAACTGCTTGCTTGGACACGATCGGCAGCCAAGCTCGAGCGCATTGCCGAAGAGATCACCCAGGGTCGGCATCCCCGCTCGTTCGTCATTTTCGGCCCCAGGAGCCTGTTTCGCGTGGCGAGCCGGTTGGAAGCAATCCTAGCCGCCAGGGAGAAGCTCTCGGAAAACATCGAGCAGCAGGGAGAGAATTTCCGCGGAGTCCTCCGAAACATGATGGAAGGGGTGGCGATCGTCGACCACAACCACCGGGTCGAGTTGGCCAACGACGCTCTGATGAAGCAATTCGGACTCAGCTCGGAGCCGTCGGGACGCACCATCCTCGAATCCCTTCGCGTCGCCGAAATCGATCGTCTGATCAGCGAAGCCTTTGCTCGGCAAGAGGCCCGTTCGGGAGAGATCTCTCTGCGCGGCCTGCCCTCCCAAGCCGATCTCTTTCTGATCGTCAACGCCGTGCCCATGCGGAGCGAGCCGGGCCTACCGAATCAGCTTCTCCTTGTGCTTCACGACATCACCGAGCATAAGCGGAGCCAGGAGCAACAGAAGGAGTTTCTAGCCAACGTCTCGCATGAGATTCGCACCCCGCTCTCGATTTTTCGCGGCTACCTCGAAACGCTTTTGAATACTTCCGCCGCGCTCGCCCCAGAGGAAGTTCAGCGGGTTCTCAAAATCCTTCGACGCCACTCCCTGCGCCTGAGCAGGCTCGTCAACGACCTGCTTACCCTCTCCGCCTTGGAGCCGGCAGAGATCCACTTGGAGCGTTCCTCGATCTCCCTTTCGCACTTCCTGCGAAGGATCGAGGCCGATCTCCGCCAGCCGCTGCAAGAAAAACGGATCCGCCTCCTCGTGCGGCTTCCGGAGAACCTGTCGAAGGTCGACGGGGATCCCTTCCGCCTGGAACAGGTCTTTTACAACTTGGTGGAGAATGCGATTCAATACTCCGAACCGGACTCTCCCATTCGCATGGAAGCCGACCAGGAAGGAGAAATGATCTCGATTCGAGTGATCGATCAGGGTGTGGGCATTCCACCAGCCGACCTGCCCCATGTTTTCGAACGTTTTTATCGAGTCGACAAGACCCGGAGCCGACAAATGGGAGGAACGGGGCTCGGCCTTTCCATCGTGAAGCGAATCGTCGATCTTCACCAAGGGCGGGTCCAGATCGAGAGCGAGCCCGGCAGAGGCACCACCGTGACCGTGACCCTCCCCGCTTGGCCCGCCGTTCCCCCGGAAAGCACGCCACACGACCGGCCAACCGTTTCGGCCGCTTCGGTCGAACACCCCGTGCGCACGCCGGAAGGCCCTTCCGTCCTTCCGCGCCTCGGGTCCGAACTTTGTAAGAATGCAGGGTAGCAACCCGTCGGCCGAAGCGCGCCGGGATACGGCGGCTCCCCTCGCCGCTCTCCCTTACTCTACGGTCACGCTCTTGGCGAGGTTTCTCGGCTTGTCAATATCCCGCCCCAGGGAGAGCGCCGTGTAATAGGCCAGCAGTTGGAGAGGAACGACGGTAAGAATGGGAGCGAGAAGCTCCGAACATTGCGGGATCAGAAAGACATCGTCGGCCAGCTTCCCGATCCGATCATCCCCTTCGCTCGCAATGGCGATCACGGGACCGCGCCTGGCCTTGACCTCCGCGATGTTACTCACGTTCTTGTCGTAGACCCCATCCTGGGGGCAGAGGAAGATGCTCGGGATCCGCTCATCCACCAGGGCAATCACCCCATGCTTGAGCTCGGCCGCCGGGTGGCCCTCGGCCCGGATGTAGGTGATCTCCTTCATCTTCAGCGCCCCTTCGAGGGCGATGCCATATTGAAACTGTCGGCCCAAGAAGAGCATGGCCTCGGCATCGGCATATTTCTCGGCGATCGCGCGGATCTCCTTGTGGCGGGAGAGAACACTTGTCACTTGATCCGGAAGCTTCTCGATCGCCTCGATCAACTTTTTCCCTTGCCGAGCGGAAAGATAGCGCAATCGACCGAGCAGCACGGCGAGCAGCAGAAAGACCAATACCTGGGAAGTGAAAGACTTGGTCGCCGCAACACCGATCTCCGGTCCCGCGTGCATGTAGACTCCTCCCTCCGTTTCCCGGGCGATGGTACTCCCCACCTGGTTGCAAATCCCAAGGACACGCATCCCCTTCCGCTTGGCTTCCCGGACGGCGGCCAGAGTGTCGGCAGTCTCCCCGGACTGGCTGACCGCAAAAACTACGGTCTCTCCGTCGAGCGGAGCATTCCGATAGCGGAACTCGCTCGCATAATCGACTTCTACCGGAAGATGGGCCAGAGATTCGATCAGATACTCCCCCACGATCCCCGCATGACGGGCCGTGCCGCAGCCGACGATCACGATTCGCTGGATCCGCAAGAGCTGGTGCGGATTCATGTTGAGACCGCCCAACTTGGCGGTCGCTTCCTCGAGATCCAAGCGTCCCCGCATCGCATTGCGGATCGCCTCGGGTTGATCGAAGATCTCCTTAAGCATGTAGTGCGGATAGCCCCCTAACTCCGCCTCCGCTTCGGTTTTCTCCACTTCGCTGATCTCGAATCCTACCCTGGGCCGAGTGAGAGAGGAGATGTCGAATCCGTCGGGACGAATCGCGACGATGTCGCCATCACTCAAGTAAACAACCCGCTGAGCCTGCCCGGAGACCGCCGTGACGTCGCTGCTCAGGAAGAACTCGCCGTTGCCGATGCCCAGAATCAGAGGACTCCCCCTCCGCGCTCCAACCAGTAGGTTTGGACAATCCGCATGAATGACGGCAATCCCGTAGGTGCCAATCACCTCCGTTAACGCCGACCGGACGGCGTTTTCTAACCTTTGAGGATCCTGGGGGGGCAGGAGGTCATACGCTTCGCCAATGAGGTGAGCGAGCACTTCGGTGTCTGTTTCCGATTCGAAATGATGACCAGAATCGGATAGCCTTTGCTTCAAAAGCTGGTAATTTTCGATCACTCCGTTATGGACAATGGCAAGCCGATGCGACTGGTCGAGATGGGGATGGGCATTGGCGTCACTCGGAATTCCATGAGTCGCCCAGCGAGTATGGCTCACACCGATCTTTCCCGGCAGGCCCTGTTTTTGAAGGGCCAGTTCAAGCTCGGAAATCCTGCCCTTTCGCTTGACGACGCCCAACTGCCCCTTGTCCAGGATGGCGATTCCGCTCGAATCGTATCCCCTGTATTCAAGCCGGCGCAGCCCGCTCAGCAACAGCGGCTGAGCCTCCTTTTGTCCGAGATAACCGACAATTCCACACATAATGCGGCCCCATTATTCTTCGCGGACAACCTTCGTCAATTCCCATGACTCGATCGAACGGCTCTAATTTCTCTCCCTTCGACGTGATCACCGTGATTCTGGGCGGAGGAGCGGGTACGCGTCTCTTCCCGCTGACCAAGGAACGGGCAAAGCCTGCCGTCCCCTTGGCCGGGAAATATCGCCTCGTCGACATCCCCATCAGTCTGGCGATTCATTCGGACCTCAAGCGGATCTTCATCCTGACGCAGTTTCAGAGTTCCTCCCTGCATCGACACATTCAACAGAGCTACCGGTTTGACGACTACTCCCAGGGGTTTGTAGAACTCCTGGCCGCGCAGCAGACCATGAAAGGCTCGTACTGGTACCAGGGAACCGCCGATGCCGTCAGGCAGAACCTGAGCCACTTCACGAGTCATCCGCATGAGTTGGTGTTGATTCTGGCGGGGGATCAGCTTTACCGGATGAACTTCCGGGAATTGATCGAAGAGCACGTGGCGACCTGTGCGGATTTGACGGTCGCCGTGACTCCCGTCCGGCAGAGCTTGGTAGGCGGTTTTGGAATCGTTCGGGTGACCGAGGAGCGCCGGATCGCCTCCTTCGTCGAGAAACCGAAAGAGCCGTCGCTTCTCAAGAAGCTGGCCATCGGCGACCCGTTCGTCTCTCTGCTTCGCCTGCCTCCCGAAGAGCCGCAATATTGGGCTTCGACCGGAATCTACCTTTTCAATCGGAAGGTGTTGGCCAACGCATTAATGAGTGGGGAGCCGGACTTCGGCAAAGACGTGATCCCCCGTCTCCTTTCCAGCCATCGGGTTTTCGCCTACGTCCACTCGGGCTATTGGGAAGACATCGGAACGATTCGCGCCTTCTACGAAGCGAACCTCGATCTCTGCGAACCGCAGCCGAAGTTCGATTTTTACGACAGCCGCTTCCCGATCTATACGCGGGCACGCTACCTACCCAGCTCAAAGATCTCGCAAGCGGACGTCTCCGGTTCGCTCATTGCCGAAGGCAGCGTGATTTCGGAAGCAAAAATCAAGCACTCGCTCATCGGGATCCGAAGTATCGTTCTGCCCGGAGCGACCATCAAGGATACGCTGCTCCTGGGGAATGACTACTACGAGACCGACGCGCAGGTGCTCGGGGCGGAAGGACGAGGCCTACCCAGAATGGGGATCGGCCGGAACAGCTTCCTGGAAGGAACGATCGTCGACAAGAACAGTCGAGTGGGCGACAATGTGCGAGTCTCCCCCGCAGGAAAACCCGCGAACATGGATGGAGACTGTTTTTTTGTCCGAGACGGGCTGGTGATCATTCCCCGCGGGGGGATTGTGCCCCATGGGACAGTGATCTGACGCCGCCCGCTCCCTCCTCGGATCCGCCGGCACGCTCCCGCTGATTCCGCAAATCGCAAACTTTTGCTTTGCCTGAGCCGCTTTTCTCGAAAAATGATAGACATGTCCATTTCCGCGCCCGGCCGCCGTCGAGAGACGGTCCGTTGCCGCTGCGCGGGCACCTGCTATCCCAGCGACGGGCGGCAATCCCTTTCCTATTTCCGCTCTTTTTTCTCCGAACCGGGCGCCGCTCCTTTGCCGCCGGCTTCCCTGCCCGGTCGAGGCGATCTTCTCGGCGTTCTCTCCCCTCACATTGATTTCCGCGTCAGCCCAAGAGCGTACACTCACGCCTTTGCTCCACTGGCAAACACGCCTGATGCCGACTTCTACCTTATTTTGGGCGTGGGCCACCGTTCGAGGCTCGAATGGAGCATCGACGATCGCGATCTTCGCACTCCGCTCGGCCGAGCCCTCGCCGAGGTCGAGTCGATTGCGTGGCTTCGCAACCGGGTGAGCTTCCCGTGCCACGATCCGGAGGCGCACGAGGGGGAGCATTCGATCGAATTTCCCATCGTGCTTCTTCAAGCCCTTCGTGCCTTTCGAGGGAGCGATCGGCCGGTGCGCTTTCTTCCGGTTCTTTGCGGCGGGCTTTTCGACTGGGTAGAGCAGGGGAGAGCGCCCTGCCGAAACTCGCCCTTCGACCAACTGGCGACTTTGCTCCATTCCCTGCGACAAGCTTACGGAGAGCGCATGCAGCTGATTGTCAGCATTGATGGTTGCCATATGGGCCCGCGTTTCGGACACCCGTTCGCGATCACTCCGCCACTCTTGGAACAGACCCGGCTTTGGGAGGAGGAACTCTGGCAAACCGTGGAGCAGGGGGACCTTTCCGCTTTTTTTACCCATCTGGGTCGGGAACGAAACATTCGCTTCTTCGACGGAGTCGGTGCTCTTGCGCTGCTGCTTCGCATCACCGAGTCTAAGGGGCGGTTGAAACGCACCTATTATGAGCAGTGGTTCGAAGAAGGGGATCAGTCGGTGGTCACCTTCACGAGCGGCTTGTTGCAGAGGAGCGAAGGACCGCTTACTGACGGAGCAAAGATATGAGTAGCGTACGAGTCCGTTTCGCCCCTTCTCCCACAGGTTACCTTCATGTGGGCGGGGCGCGCACCGCCCTGTTCAATTGGCTCTACGCCCGTCACATGGGAGGAACGTTCGTCCTTCGCATCGAGGATACCGATTCTGCGAGAAATACCGCCGATGCGGTGCGAGTCATCTTTGACGGTCTCCACTGGCTGGGGCTCGACTGGGACGAAGGACCCCTGCCCGCTGGAGGCGTCCGCGGCGATCGAGGACCCTATTTCCAGAGCGAGCGGCGCGCCATCTACGATCGCGCACTCCGCCGGCTCCTCGATCGGGATCAAGCGTACGAAAGCGATGGGGCGATCCGTTTCCGGATGCCACGCAAGAAGATCGTGGTGGAGGACTTGATCTGCGGTGAAGTCGGTTTCGACTGTACCCTGGAACAGGACTTCGTGATTCAACGGAAGGATGGTTCTCCGGTCTTCCATCTCGTGAACGTCGTCGATGACCTCGAGATGCGGATCAGCCATGTAATCCGCGGAGAAGACCATCTTTCGAATACGCCCAAGCATCTGGCCATCGCCGCCGCCTTAGGCGAAACCGCGCCTCGGTACGCCCATATCCCGCTCATCTTGAATCGCACCGGCTCCAAGATGAGCAAGCGGGATGTCGGCGCTTCCCTAAGCGAGTATCAAGAGGGCGGTTATCTGCCGCAAGCGGTGCGCAACTACCTCTGCCTTCTCGGGTGGTCCCTGCGGGAGAACCGTGAAGTCTTTCCGATCGAGACGGCAATCGGGAAGTTTGAGCTCAACCAGATCCATGGAAGCAATGCCCGGTTCGATGCAGACAAGCTTCTCTGGATGAACGGAACCTATATGCGGAGCCTGAGCGTGGAGGAGATTTTGCCCCATGCGCGAATCTGGCTCGAGAGGACCGGCTTCCCGATTGCGAAGTGGGAGCAGGACTACATCAAGGAGGTCGTCCTCTTGGTGAAAGAGAAAGTGAAGACCGGGAAAGAGCTGGTCGAATGGGCTCGTCCGTTTTTCCAGGAAGAGGTCTCCTTCGAAGAAGGCGCGGTCAACCGGTTTTTAAACCCTGCTGGCGTCCAAGCGCTTCGTGAGCTCCTGGACGATCTTTCGGAAGCAGCCGATTTTGCCTCTTCTGCACTGGAAGCTCGCTTTCGGAAGCTTGCGCAGGCTCACGAGACATCCGTTCGGACCTACGTCCATCCGGCACGCGTCGCCACCACCGGCCGCGAAGTAGGGCCAAGCCTCTATCACTCCCTGACGATCCTTGGCAAAGAACGGGTTCTTCACCGCCTTCGCCGAGCGATCGAGACTTTTGCCTCATGACATGGGCCAATCGCGTCACCATCGCGCGGCTGCTCTGCATTCCAGCCATGGCCGTGGTTCTCTGGCAGTACGGCAAGAGCCAAACGGAAGGAGCGGCAGACGATCGCTTTCGCATCGCAGGTCTTTCCCTCTTTCTGGCCGCAGCGCTCAGCGACGCGCTCGACGGATACATCGCTAGACACTGGCGACAGCAGAGCCGTCTGGGAAAGATCCTCGACCCGCTGGCGGACAAGCTCCTCTTGCTGGTCTCCCTTCTCTGCTTGACCACTCTCCCTTCTCCGCAGTCGGCTCCCCTCCCCTTCTGGTTCCTGGTCCTGGTCCTCATCCGAGACGTCTTCCTTCTCGGGGGCATCGGCTTTTTGTTCTTCCGTAAAAGAGAAGTTCCGATCCATCCCCATTGGACCGGGAAAGCAGCGACCTTTTTTTCCTTTATCACCGTGGCGGCCGCTCTTCTGAAGCTTTCTTGGGCGGCGGCGTCCTGCTGGATCGCCGCCGTCTTCCTGATCCTTTCGACCTGCTTTTACTTCGCTAGGGGATTGCGCATCCTGGTCCAAAGCGTATCTTGCTCCCCGCTTGCTTCCTCACGCAGCGGGAGCGCCAGTCTTCGTTAGAAAACGAATGGAGCGGTTTTCTGCGAAAAGCCAGAAATGCCTATGCGAACTTTCGTGATCGTGGGACGTCCTAACGTCGGAAAGTCGACTCTCTTTAATCGGCTCTGTGGAAAAGAGATTGCACTGACCTATCGCGAGCCCGGAGTGACGCGCGATCCCCTTTCCGTCCGGGTTCGTTTCGGTGGCAAGCCGGCGGTTCTGATCGACACGGGCGGAGTTGCGTTTTCCCGTGAGGAGAAGGAGCGGCCGCTTACCGATCTCACTCTGGCTACTCTCCGTCAGGCGAGCGATCTCCTCCTGGTTCTGGACGGCCGATCCGGCCTTACCCCTCTTGACTGGGAGATCGCCGGGGTTCTGCGCAAGCTGGGCAAGAAAGTATGGGTGATTGCCAACAAGATCGATCAAGAGGAGCTCGACTCGCTGGCCGGAGAGCTCTCCGAGCTCGGCCTAGGCGAGCCAATCCCGATCTCCGCCGCCCATAACCGAGGCATTCGTCCGTTGCGAGAGAAATTAACGGGAGAAGATCCCGTCCCTGCATCGCCCCGCGTCCCGGAAGAGCCGGCTCGACGGCTCGCCCTCCTCGGACGACCCAACGTCGGCAAGTCGACCCTCGTCAACGCGCTGATCGGCCAATCTCGCTTGCTTGTGGCTCCGGAGCCGGGAACCACTCACGACGCCATCGATATCGAGTTGGAATGGCGCAAGAAGCGATTTCTTCTGATCGACACGGCGGGATTAGCGCCACGCCACAAACAGCGGGAGGGGCTCGCGTCGAAGACGGCTGGGCGTTCCCTCCACGCCTTAGCCCGGGCCCATCTGGTGATTCTTGTGCTGGACAGCCATTCAGGCATCACGCGGCAAGACAAGAAGATTGCCGGTTGGATTCAGCGTATCGGCCGGCCTTGCGTGATCGCGTGGAACAAGTGCGATCTTCTTCCGCAACCGACCGAGGGCAGGCGAACCGAGGCCCTTCTTGCAAAGGCGGTGAAGAGCGAGCTGCCCTTTCTGTCGTTCGCTCCCGTCGTCCCGTTGAGTGCCAGAGATGGCACCAATCTCGACCGTTTATTGGAGACGAGCCTCCGCGTCGACGAGCAAGCGGGCCAGGCGGTCTCGACCGGCGCTCTCAATCGGTTCTTCCAAAAAGCCCAGCGCCGTCTTCCCCCACCGGGATCGGGCGGGAGGCGCCTGAAAATCTATTACGCGGTAAACGAAGCGCCACGGGATTCCGCAGCCGCCTCCCCCTTTCGCCTCCGCCTCTTTGTCAATGATCCACGGCTCCTCGTCGCCTCTTACGAGCGCTTCCTGGAAGCCCAGATCCGCAAGGAGTTCCCGCTACTGGGGCGTCCGGTCCACTGGAGCTGGAAAAAAGCGGAGGGAAGCGTTCCTAGCGAGAAGCGCCCCCTTCCAAGCCAAAGAAGGAAAAAATTCTCATCCTAACCAAGGAGAGTGCGGCCAGGAAAATCGCCAGCGTTCCGAGGAGCCCGATCACCACCGTCCACGGTAAGGGCGCCATACCGACGCCGGCGATCACCAGAAGCGACACGATTACGACACCGCCAAGGGAGCCCATCCAGAGCCACAAGCCCGGAAGAGGGCCTGCCGTTTGGCTTCGTGCTCGAACGACATAGACCATACCCTGCCCGGAAAAAGCGAGCCAGGCAAAGACCAGCGTCTGGAGATGGGCCGTGTCGAGCTTGAGCCAGTAGACGCCCAGCGAGAAGATCGTGAACGAGAGAGCCAAAAGGCAGAGCGCAAAGCTCCCCGCGGTCAGAACCACGGAGCGGATCGGCCATCGGCGGCAACGGACCGGGATGCGAACACGGTCGGATGCGAGCGACATGGTGATGAAATCATTGGTCAAAAGCAGAAGCACTCCCAGGAACGGGGTGAGAACGAAGATGCCGGTGAAGAGGAGGCCTGCGGTAAGGAAGACCGCAACCTCCACCGTTTTGATGATCTTGTTCAAAATGTAGGTCAGCATTCTCTCGTAGATTTTCCGGCTCATCTCGACCGCCGCCACGATATCCATGAGTCCCGGGCTGGTGAGAGCGATGCTTGCCGCCTCCCGGGCCACATCGCAGGCTCCGCTGACCGCGATCCCGACATCGGCTTGCCGGAGTGCCGGCGTATCGTTCACGCCGTCTCCGGTCATCCCGGTCACATGGCCGACCTTTTGCAGGCGATCCACGATCCGGAACTTCTCTTCCGGAAAGACGCCCGCGAAAATATCGCAGGAATCGATCGGATCGCTCTTTCCCTCAATCGGAGGCAAGGGAGTTCCGCAAACCCGCGAGCCGATGCCCACTTCGCGCGCAACCGCCCGGGCTGCCGCCACGGTGTCTCCGGTTACCAAAAGCACGCGGATCCCGAGCTCCTGAAGCCTCGCGACCAGGCTGCGGGAATCATTCCGAACCGGATCGGAGAAGCCAAGAAAGCCAGTCAGCCGCAAATCCCCGGGACTGCCCGCCGCCACGGCGAGAACGCGCAAGCCCCGAGACGAAAGCCTTTCTATCGTCGCGAGAGCATCCGCTGGGAACCCCCCGACGGCGTGCTCCACGGCGCTCGGGGCTCCTTTGAGGACACGGAAGCGACCGCCATTCCTCGCGAAATCGGCACCGGAATATTTCGTCGAGGGATCGAAAGGCGTAAAAGAGACCTGATTCTCCTCCGGCAAAGGGAGACCTTCTCGTTTTGCGAGCGCAAGAATGGCGCAGTCGAGCGGATCCTCGCTCGCTTCCAGCGAGGCGATTGCCCCCCACGAGACAAGCTCGTCTCGGGTGGCAGGAGAAAGAGGCGAGATCTCTTGAAGGACCGCCTCGTTGGTCGTAATGGTTCCCGTCTTGTCGGCGACCAGAATATCCATCGTTGCCGCATTCTCGACGGCGGCCAATCGCCGGACGAGCACCCCCTTCCTCGCTAACTCCTGTGCCCCAAGGGCGCTCGTCATCGCAAAGGTCGCAGGCAAGGCGGCGGGCACGGAGGTGATCAGCAGTACGAGGGCGTACGGCAGGACTTCGCTGAGCGGAAGGGAGTGAACGAGCCCATAGCCGAAAACCAGGACCACGAGCACGCCATCGATCCCGATCAGCCAACGCACGATCTGAAAGATCGTCTGCTCCATCTGGCTTGGGGCCCGTGCCGACGACACCAGGTCGGCGATTCTCCCAAAGGAGCTCCTCGCTCCGGTGGCAAACACTTCGCCGGTCGCCTCCCCCTTGCGGATTACCGTCCCTCCGTAGACAATGGCCCCCGCTTCCTTTCCCCGGGCAAAAGGTTCCCCGGTAAGGGAAGATTCATCGACTTCCACCGCACCCGACTGCAATCGGGCATCCGCTGGAACGACATCCCCGACCCGCAAATGAATCCAATCGCCCCGAACGATCTCGCTTAGGGGGATGCGCTGCCATACTCGATCGCGAAACACTCGAGCCGTCCCGCTCCAGTGTCGTCGGAGGAGACGCAAAGCCCGCTCTGCGCGACTCTCCTGGAAGAAAGCCAAGGCTGCCGTCAAAAGCAAGAGCACCCCGATGCCGATCGCATCTCCGATTCGCCGCAGGACCGTTTCCACAGCGATCGCGGCTTCCAACATCCACGGGACAGGAGCCCAAAACTTCCCGAGGAAATCGAGCAGAGGGGACCTGAGACGCTCCGGGAGCGTATTCTGCCCCTCCGCCGCAATCCTTCTTGCCGCTTCTTCGCAAGAGAGCCCACCCGTCGGACTTCCGCCCGCAAGCTCCTTGGCAAGCTCTTCTTTCCTCATCGGCCCTTCTTCGGCTTCCTTCGCCCTCACCGAGTTCCCTTCACGCCCAAAGCGGCAAGGAAAAGAGTACCCGTTCGCGCAAGGCCCATGCTACATTTCTCCATGCCTGTCGGCGGAACTCCCAGCGAAGATCCGGCCCGCGATGAGTAGTACCGCATCCTTCGAACTCTCTCGCATCCGGGAAACGCTGCTCCTGATGGCCAGCCTTGCCGCCCGCCACCTTCGGGTGGCGCTGCAGGCGCTCACCGAGCGAAACGATTCGCTCGCCGATCTAGTTGAAAAGCAGGACTCTGAAATCGACTCCCTGGAAGTCAAGGTTGACGATCTGGTCATCACCTATATCGCGACACACAGCCCGGTTGCGATCGACTGTCGGTTCGTGCTCGTGGCCTCCAAGATTTCCAGCGATCTCGAACGGATCGGTGACCAAGCCGTTACGATCGCCCGCCTCGCCCGACGGCTCAACGCAGCACCTCCGCTCAAGCTCGTCTTTGATATCCCCCGGATGGCGCTGGTAGCTGAAGAAATGTATCGCGGTGCCATCGACTGCTTTATCGAGGCCAAGGCCAAGGAGGCCATCGGCATCGTGAAGAGGGACAAGGAAGTCGACGCCCTCAATAAAAAGCTTTCCGAGAATCTGCTCCAGGCAATGCGTGAACAGCCGGGCTCGATCCCGCAAGCGACATGCCTGCTCTTGATCAGTCGTGCAATCGAACGCATCGCCGACCACGCCAAAAACATCGCTGAAGAAGTCTTTTACCTCTATCGCGCCCGAGATATCCGTCATCGAGGCTGGGCGGAAAGCGGCCGACCTACGCCCTGAAAATCCGGGAGAGCCTAGCCTCCGTGCCTCCCGCTTCGAAGAACCTGCCCAAGCTTCAGCTGCTCATGGTGCGCCGCTTGCTCCATGCGGAAGATAGGGGCTACACTGTTTCCAGAGAAAATAGAGGACCGCCGCGAGGAGCAGGAGCAGCAGGAGAAATCGGTTTCGGTCCCGTCTCCGCTGTGCGCTGTGCTTCCAGTGTAGGGAGCTTTTCCCCTCCTTCGCCAGCCGCGCCTGCGCCGCCTCGCCACCTTCCGACAGAAAATGTCGCGCCCCTGGACCTCGCTCTCGTCCTTCCGAGCCAGACTCTTCCCCCTCCGGATCCAGCGGCATGCGTCTACTTCTTCAGGAACCAGAAAAGGGAGACTCCTAGGAGAAACAGAATGAGGGGGAGGGAATAGGCAAGGCCGCTCGCGACTTTATGCCAAAAACCAAACCCTTCGTCCGTTTCTTCGAGAACTCCTCCTGCCTGAGTAGGGGTGCTCTCCCGCTCGGCAGCCTCCCACCCCAGGCGTTCGAGGCGTCCTTGGGACTGCCGCAGAGCGGCCCGAGACTGATCCACCAGAGCCAGCGCTCTGGTCAGTTCATCGGCAAGATTCGCCGGCTCCCAGGTTGCGGGCTCAAGGGCCTCCAACGAGGCGAGTTGTCCGGCAAGAGTCTTTCGAACCGAGCGGATGTCATCCAGCTCTCTCTGACCGTCCTCTTCCTGTCGCTCCAAAAGAGCGACGCTTCGCGTCAACTCTTCGGTCACCGCTCGATGACCGACCTCGAAATCCCGCTGTTTTTTCCGTAGCTCCTCAAGCTGGCGCTTCTGGCGTTCGATCTCCTCCCGCCTCCGCTCCAGATCAAGCAGGACCTCTTGGGCCTGCTGAACCTTGATGTTCAGATCATCCACGGAGAAACGAGAGGCAAGTTCGGACTCCTCCGGCACGGATGCCGTTTCCCCAACTTTCTTGCTCATAGCGCGATGCTTGGAATCATCCTACCGCTTCGTTTCGATCAAGCAAGCCTTCGGGAGACAAAGCTTCTGCTTCCGCTGGCGTGGAATCAGTCAAGTAAGAAGGGGAAGAGGTCTTGACAAGACAATTCGGTCTCGCCTTGACTTGCTACCGAGCGTGCAAGCTTCTTCCCCTCCTCTCAGAACCACCCCGTTCGACGACTGTCATCGAAAATGGGGTGCGCGAATGGGAAGCTTCGCAGGATGGGTGCTTCCGATCGTCTACACCTCGGTGGCGGAGGAAGTGCTGAGTGTCCGCCGGAAGGCCGGCCTTTTCGACATCAGCCATATGGGAGAGCTTCTTCTCCAGGGTCCGGATGTGCAGGAGCGGCTCGATCGGCTCTTGCCGAGCAACATCGCTGTCCTTCCCACGGGGCGGGGACGATACTCCATGCTGCTGAACGAAGACGGTGGCATTATGGATGATCTCTTTGTCTATCGGATCGAGCCGTCGAGATTTTTGTTGGTGGTCAACGCGTCGACCACACAAAAGGATGCTCGCTGGTTTTCTGAAAAACTGGTTCGCGCCGAGACGACCATTGCCGATGAAAGCGAGCGCTGGGGAGGCCTGGCTCTCCAGGGGCCCGAGGCTCGAAACATTCTCCGAAAGATCCTGCCCGAGCTTCCGGAAGCGTTCGAACGACGCGCTATCGTGGCTGCGTCATGGAAGGGGACCAGCTTCTGGGTGGCACGCACCGGCTACACGGGCGAGGATGGTGCGGAGCTCTTTTTTCCTGTTTCGCTCGGGGTGGGCCTCTGGGATACCCTGCTCCAGGCGGGCGCCTCGTCGGGCCTGCGCCCCTGCGGATTGGCGGCACGGGACATCCTTCGCTTGGAAGCCTGCCTGCCCCTCAACGGGCACGAGCTGAGTGAAGAGCGGACTCCGCTCGAGGCCCGCATGGGATGGGTCGTCGATTGGGAAAAGAGTGCTTCTTTCCCTGGTAAGGAAGCGCTGGCGGAGAAGAGGCGCCGAGCTCCGGACCTCTCTCTGGTTGCTTTTGCTGCTGAGCGTCCCGCTCCCCCGCCCAGAGCCGGTTATCCACTTTTGGCTGGGGAAACTGTCGTGGGAAAGGTAACGAGCGGAGGCTTTTCTCCGACGCTGGAGGCCGCGATCGGAATGGGTTACGTGAACGTGGCGCTAGCCACCGAGGGTACCCGACTCACCTATCCGGTCAGGGGCACCCGCTATCCGGTAACGCTCCATCTCTCTCCTCTCTATCGAAGCAAAAACAGATGAAGATTCCAACCGATCGTTTCTATTCGCAATCGCACGAGTGGTTGCTGTTCGAAGGAGGAATGGGCGTCGTCGGTGTGACCGATTATGCACAGCGGGAGCTTTCAGACATCGTCTTTGTCGAGTTGCCGACCATGGGCATGCATGTGCGACGGGGAGAAGCCGTAGCCACCATTGAATCGGTAAAAGCCGCCTCCGATATTTACGCCCCTGCTACCGGAGAAGTTAGGGAGGTCAACGCCGCCCTGACTCAGAACCCCGGCTTGATTAATACCGACCCCTACGGGCAAGGCTGGCTTTTTCGGATCCATGTCGAGGATCCAGGAGAAACCGAGCGGCTGGAATCGCCGGAGGCCTATGCAAAGCTTACCTCGGGCGCGACAGGGTCCACCCCATGAGAAATGGCGGTTAGAGGACCGTTCTCCAAAGCAGCCGGGGGACCAGAGATGAGCGTTCCAGAAGAGCCCACTTCCTTTCTCAAGCGGCACATCGGGCCGAGCCCCCTCGAAGAGGAGGCGATGCTGAAAATGCTCGGCTTTCCCTCGGCGGAGGCCTTGACCGACGCGATCATCCCGCGGTCTGTCCGCGCCCTCGCGCCATTGCAGTTGCCGGAAGCCCTCTCGGAACCCGACGCCCTGGTAGCTCTGCGGAATCTCGCCCAGAAAAACCGCATCTTCCGCTCGTATCTGGGAATGGGCTATTCCGCCTCGATCACTCCCGCCGTGATCCGAAGGAACGTCTTGGAGAACCCCGATTGGTATACGCCCTATACCCCCTACCAAGCGGAGATTAGCCAGGGGCGGCTGGAAGCGCTTCTGACCTTCCAGACACTGGTCGCCGACCTCACGGGAATGGAGGTAGCCAATGCATCTCTTCTCGACGCCGATACGGCTGCGGCCGAAGCCATGACTATGTGCGCTCGCATCAGCGCCATCCCGGAATCGAGGCGCTTCCTCGTTTCTTCGCTCTGTCACCCGCAAACGGTTGCGGTCGTGCAGACCCACGCGGATCCCCTTGGGATCGTGGTGGATGTCGGGGATCCATTGCGGGATGGTCTTCCCGAGGAGAATTACTTCGGCGTTCTTCTTCCCTATCCGGCAACCAACGGCATCGTTCTCGACTACACCGACACGATTACGGCACTTCGAGAGCGCCGCACGATCGTGGTGATGCATGTGGATCCTTTGGCTCTCACCCTCTTCCGAACTCCCGGAGAGTTGGGCGCAGATATCGCCATCGGATCGACCCAGCGCTTTGGTCTTCCCCTCGGCTACGGCGGGCCCCATCCCGGCTTTCTGGCCAGCCGTTCGAGCTATCTGCGTAAAATGCCGGGTCGCATTGTAGGCATCTCTCGCGACCGGGAAGGGAGGCAGGCGCTTCGTCTGGCCTTACAAACCCGAGAGCAGCACATTCGGCGGGAAAAGGCGACGAGCAACATTTGCACCGCCCAAGCCCTGCCCGCTGTCGTCGCCGCCTTCTACGCAATCCATCATGGCCCTGCCGGGCTCCGAGCCATTGCCGAAAGCATCCGGACACTGGCCGACCGCCTTGCGAACGGGCTCGCCGAGATCGGCCTCCCGCTTCAGCCCGGGCCGCGTTTCGATACCGTGGTCGCCCGTCTGCCCCGATGGCGCCGCGACGCCCTCCTTTGCCGCGCGCAAGCGGCCGGAATCAATCTTCGCCGGCTACCCGACGGGCTGGGGATCTCCTTGGATGAGACGACTCGGGAAAAAGACCTGCTCGATCTTTTCTCTCTTTTCGCCGAGGAGTCCGGTCGCTCCTGGCGGCCTCCGCCAGCCGAACAAGGCGCATCCTCTCCCATCCCGCCAAGCCTCCGCAGGCGCCTGCCTCTTCTCCCTCACCCGATCTTCCATCGATACAAGAGCGAGACCGAGCTTGTCCGTTATATCCGAAGGCTCTCCGCGCGCGACATCAGCCTGACTACCTCCATGATCCCCTTAGGATCGTGCACCATGAAGCTCAACGCCGCCGCCGAGATGCTGCCGATGCTTTGGGATGAATTTTCGCAGATTCACCCGTTCTGCCCACGAGAGCAGGCTTCTGGGTACCAGGAGATGCTCGGCGACCTGGAGCGCTGGCTAAAAGAAATCACGGGGATGGCTGCCGTCTCCTTTCAGCCGGCGGCGGGAAGCCAGGGTGAGTTCGCCGGTCTTCTGGCCATCCGTGCCTACCATAGGGGGCATGGAGAGGCGGATCGGGATATCTGCCTCCTGCCGGTTTCCGCGCACGGCACCAATGCGGCAAGCGCCGCCGCGGCGGGCTTTTCGATCCTGCCCTTGCTCTGCGACCAAGCAGGGAGACTCGACCTCGCAGACCTTGGAAAGAAACTGGCCCAGGTCGGGACGCGTGTCGGGGCGATCATGATCACCTACCCTTCGACCTACGGTTTCTTCGAGGATACCCTCCCGCAGGCCATTCGCATGATTCGGGAGGCGGGAGGGCTTGTTTACCTCGACGGAGCCAATGCCAATGCCTTCCTGGGTTTGTGTCGGCCGGGAGAGTTGGGCGTCGACGTCTGCCATCTCAACCTCCACAAGACTTTCGCGATCCCCCACGGCGGCGGAGGGCCCGGCGCAGGCCCGATCGCTGTTTCACCCGCCCTTGTCCCCTTCCTTCCCTCGCATCCTTTTCTCTCCACCGCGTCGGGAGGAGCGATCGGCGCCATCAGCGGTTCTCCCTGGGGGAACGCAGGGGTCTATCCCATCACCTGGATGTTCCTCGTGATGATGGGTGCGCGCGGGTTAACCCGATGCGCGCAGGTCGCCCTTCTCTCGGCCAACTATATCGCCTACCGACTTGCCCCCTACTTTCCTCTGGTCTTTAGCAATGAGGCTGGCCTGGTGGCCCATGAGTGCATCGTCGATCTTCGGCCCTGGAAGGATTTAGGGATCGAAGTCGACGACGTGGCCAAGCGTCTTGCCGACTTCAACTTCCATGCGCCTACGGTCTCCTGGCCGATCCCCGGGACACTGATGATCGAGCCGACCGAAAGCGAATCGAAGGAGGAGTTGGATCGGTTCTGTGATGCCATGATCATGATCCATGGAGAGCTCGAGAAGGTGCGCAAGGGCGAGTTTCCTGCGGGAGATAACCCGGTCCGGAACGCTCCGCACACTGCAACCGCCGTCGCGGCGGAAAGGTGGGACCATTCCTATTCTCGCGAAAGGGCGCTCTTTCCGCTCCCTTGGCTCAAGGAGAGGAAATATTGGCCGCCGGTCGCTCGAGTCGACGCCGTCTTCGGAGATCGTCACCCCTCTTGTACCTGGCCCAAGCCGGAGGATCCGCCTTCGGAGAAGGGTTAGTCAGACCTAAATCCGTCAAGGGGAGGCAGCGCCTAGCGAGCGAGGAGTGCGATCTTCCTTTTTGAAAGTTGCTCTGGTCCGGCAGGCGAAGGAAGATGCGTACAGGAGATCCCTGCCGGACGGAAGAGGGTCGTCCCCTTCTTCGGAAAGCGGTCGGGAGGTACCCGTTCTCGAGCGGCCACTCTGCTATGGAAAAGTTTCGTCGTCTCGGTTGGCTTCTCCTCCGCGTCGCCGTCTCCGTGGGGCTGCTGACCCTGATCATCCAACGTGTCCCTTGGAGAGGAATCGGCCAAACCCTCCGCGAGGCAAATCCTGTCTGGCTTTTGGGGGCAATTCTCCTGGCCGGCGTACAAGTTGGTTTTGCATCGTTGCGCTGGCAGGCTCTGCTTCGGGCGCAAGAGATCGCTTTCTCTCTCGGAGAGACCATGCGGCTCACCCTGATCGGCCATTTCTTCAACGCATTTCTTCCTGGCTCCACTGGAGGAGATCTCGTGCGGATCTATTACGCCGTTCGCCTCGTTCCGAAGCAAAAGGCAGCCGCCTCGCTCTCCGTCCTTTACGACCGCTTCGTCGGCGTGGTCGTCTTGCTTTTCATCGGTTCCGGTCTCTGCTTCCCTCTCTATCCGATTCTTTCGAAAAGCTCCCTGGTCCTGGAAGTCCTGCTCGCCTTTGTGCTTGTTGCCCTGGGAATCTTTCTCGTTGCGTTGCTTGCCTGGCTTCTGCCTTCGCTGCTTCGACGACGATTTTTTCGGCTCTTGGAGAGCCACGCCCCGTTTCACAGGCTGCTCGAAGAGCTCTCCCATGCGCTTCGCCGATTTGCCGCAGACCCTAATGCAACCGGCCGAGCCGCTCTCTTTTCCTTCGCTGCTCATGGCTCGACCTTCGGATTTGCGTGGTTTGCCGCCACGGCCCTCCAGCTACCGATTCCCTTCTGGAGCTTGGCGGGGATCCTTGCCGTGGTGAGCGTTCTGGACGCCATCCCAATCAGCATTTCTGGACTCGGAGTACGGGAAGGGCTATTGGTTCTCTTTTTCCAGCCTCTAGGATTGGCGAGCGCGCAAGCAGTGACCTTTTCTCTGCTCTTCTTTGGAACCACTCTTTTTTGGAGCTTTGTCGGCGGAATCGTCTATTGGAAGCAGAAGGGCAAGCGGTCGGACGAGGCCACGCCTTAGGACAAACCGTCATGCCTGGGCCGACCGAGTAGCGGGTCAAGAAGCGTTGGGGACTCAAAACGAGAGTATGTGGCAAACGGGGTTGCGCCTTGCGAAGCGCCTCCAGGAGGCAGGCTTTATCGCCTACTTCGCGGGTGGCTGCGTCCGCGATCGGCTTTTGGGCCAGGAGTCCCACGACATCGACATCGCCACCACGGCAACTCCGGAAGAGGTACAGCGACTCTTCCCTCAGGCCACCGGCTTGCACGGCAGAGTCTTCGGGGTCGTACGGGTACCGTCGGCAGATTGCTCCTTTGAAGTCGCCACCTTCCGCCGAGATATCGGGACGCGCGACGGCAGGCATCCGGATCACGTGGTTTTCGCACGGCCGGCCGAAGACGCCTGTCGACGGGACTTTACGATCAACGCTCTCTTCTTTGACCCGGTCGCCGAGCGGCTGATCGACTATGTAGGAGGTCAAGTCGACCTCGTGGAAAAAAGAATCCGGGCGGTTGGGAATCCGTCGCAGCGTTTTCGTGAAGACAAGCTCCGCTTGCTGCGCGCCATTCGGTTCGCAGCCAATCTGGGTTTTTCCATTGAGCAGGAGACTTGGCATGCCCTCCAGGATCAGGCGGCCACGATTTCTCTGGTCAGCATCGAGCGTGTTCGCGATGAGTTGGATCGCATCTGGTCAGGAGCAGCTCCGGCGCTTGGCCTCGACCTCCTGGACCGGAGTGGGCTTCTCGCGCAGATTCTTCCCGAGGTGTCGGCTCTGCACGGCGTCGAGCAGCCAAAAGAGTTTCACCCTGAAGGTGACGTCTTCGTCCACACCCGCCTCCTGCTCGAAAGACTCCATCATGCGCCCCTTTCCTTGGCTTGGTCCGCTCTGCTGCACGACATCGGAAAGCCCGTCACCGGAAGGACGGATCCCAGCGGCCGGATCCGCTTCTTTGAACACGAGGTTGTCGGGGCGCGAATCGCCCATGCGATTCTTTCCCGTCTCCGCCAACCCAATGCCCTCATCGAAGACGTCGTCGCGATGGTTGCCAATCATATGACTTTTAAGGATGCCAAACAGATGCGCCCGGCCACCCTCAAACGGCTGCTCGCACGCGCCACCTTTCCCCTGGAGCTCGAGTTACATCGGATCGATTGTCTTGCCTGCCACGGAGATCTGTCCATCTATGAGTTTCTGCGCACCCAGTTAGAAGAGCTCCCTCCCTCTGACATCTCTCCTCCCCGACTTCTCACCGGCCATGATCTCATTGATCTTGGACTTTCTCCTGGACCGCGTCTCGGCTCCCTTTTGGGTGCCGTCCGCGAAGCCCAGCTCAACGGGCAGATTTGCACGCGCGAACAGGCGCTTGCGCTCGCCGAGCTGCTGATCCGCTCTTCGCCCAAACCTCCCAGACCCGATAGGGATCCCACGAAGCCGCTCTGAGGATGCTCGTTTAGGTTTCCGACTTCCTCCATCTCTTCCATCTTGATATGAGCCACGGCTTACTGCTCATTTTTTCTTCCGTTGCCGCACATTAGATCATAGCGCGCAACTCGTTGTAGCCACGCATCATGTGGAATATCCCTCACTTGAGGGTGATGCTTGCCGGACGCGGCTAACAGTTCGTTGTTCCACTTTTCCCATTGACGGCTCTCACTCCCTTTGTCACAAACAGCCAGGAAGCGCATCGAAGCAGCTTCCAGAAAGAGAGGGAAGATGAAAGAAGAGAAGAAGCAGAAGAAGAACAAGCACTGGAATCGCGTCGACCTCGTCCAACATGTTCAAGAGGAAATGGGGAAGGAGACGACGAAGGCTCTCGCCGAATCCGCGGTCGGAGCTGTCTTAGATGCCCTCAAGATGGGGATCCGCAAGGCGAGCACAGTGCAGCTCATCGGCTTCGGTACCTTCCGGGTCGTGCATCGGAAAGCCCGGATGGGAGTAAATCCGAAAACCGGCGAACGCCTCAAGATCAAGGCCTCGAAGTCGGTACGTTTCGCTCCCGGCAAGGGATTGAAGGCAGGGCTTTAGCGGAAACGCAGGGCCCCTGCTGCGATCCGCCCCTGCTTTGGCTCTGTAGGAACCACCGGGGTGGCACTTTCGCCGCCTTTCCCCGGACGCCGACAAAAGAAAGGCCGGTGTCCCCAATAGGGACCCCGGCCCTTCCTGATCAGATTCGAGCAACCTGTTAACGCACGGATGCTCTTTCTCTACTCTTAATATTCCTCGCCCATTCCGGGAGTCGGAGGCATAGCCTTCTTTTCCTTCTCCGGAATCTCAGTCACCATCGCTTCCGTTGTCAGGAGCAAGCTTGCCACGGAGGCAGCGTTCTGCAGCGCCGTCCGGGTAACCTTGGTCGGATCGACAACGCCCTCTTTCACCATGTCTACATACTGGCGGGTGGCGACATTGAAGCCTTCCTCAGTCTTCCGACTCTTCACCGCGTTCACGATGACGCTACCCTCCAAGCCGGCGTTGTTGGCCAGCGCTCGAAGTGGCTCCTCCAGAACGCGCTCCACAATCAGCGCGCCGATCTTTTCATCTCCCTTAAGATCCAGCTTGCCGATTGCGCTCTGGCATCGCAGAAGAGCAACACCACCTCCAGCCACAATCCCCTCTTCGACGGCGGCGCGGGTGGCGTGCAAGGCGTCCTCCACACGGGCCTTCTTCTCTTTGAGCTCGGTTTCCGTGGCCGCTCCAACGCTAATCACGGCTACTCCGCCCGCCAACTTCGCCAGCCGCTCCTGCAGCTTCTCACGGTCGTAATCGGAGGTCGTCTCCGCGATCTGCTTCCGGATCTGGTTGGTGCGCCCTTGAATCGAACTGGTGCTACCCGCTCCTTCGATGATCGTCGTGTTCTCCTTCTCGATGACGACCTTCTTTGCGCGACCCAGGTCTTCCATCTGGATGTTTTCCAGCTTGATGCCCAGGTCCTCGGTCAGGCAACGTCCTCCCGTCAGGATAGCAATGTCTTCGAGCATGGCCTTGCGGCGATCCCCGAAGCCGGGCGCTTTCACCGCGCAAACCTGAAGGGTTCCGCGCAACTTATTGACCACGAGCGTAGCCAACGCTTCCCCTTCCACATCTTCCGCGATGATGAGGAGCGGCCGCCCGGCCTTCGCGGTCTTCTCCAGGATGGGGAGAAGATCTTTCAAGCTGGAGATCTTCTTCTCATGGATCAGGATGTAGGCGTTTTCCAGCACCGCTTCCAGCTCTTCGGCGTTGGTCACGAAGTAGGGAGAGATGTATCCCTTGTCGAACTGCATTCCTTCCACTACCTCAAGCGTGGTATCGATGGCCTTCGCCTCCTCCACCGTCACGGTACCATCCTTGCCGACCTTATCCAGCGCATCGGCGATGATCTGACCGACGGAAGCATCCCAGTTCGCGGAGACCGTAGCCACCTGCTTGATCTCCTCTTTCTCCTTCACCTTCCGGGATACGTGGTGGAGCTCTTCCACGACTGCGGCAACCGCCTTGTCGATTCCGCGCTTTAATTCCATCGGATTCGCTCCGGCAGTGACGTTTTTCAAGCCCTCCCGGTAAATCGACTCCGCTAGGACGGTCGCAGTGGTCGTGCCGTCTCCGGCCACATCACTGGTCTTGGAAGCCACCTCGCGAACGAGCTGGGCACCCATGTTTTCCCAAGGATCTTCCAACTCGATTTCCTTGGCTACGGTCACACCATCCTTGGTGATGGTCGGAGCTCCGAATTTCTTGTCCAAGATCACGTTGCGACCCGAAGGCCCGAGTGTCGCCTTCACGGTCTTCGCCAATTTCTCCACGCCTCGCAAAAGGGCATGACGAGCCGATTCGTCAAAAATGAGTTGCTTAGCTGCCATACGTATAGTTCTCCGCTTATTCTTATTCTCTATCGCTTCGAAACCGTTCTTTTCCTACCCCACAACCGCAAGCACGTCGTCTTCCCGAAGGATCTGGTAGGCTTCTCCATCGATCTTCACTTCGGTGCCGCCGTACTTGCTGATGAGGACACGCTGATCTTTTTTAAGTTCGATCGGAATGCGCTTCCCTTCCTCCAAGCGGCCCGGACCGACGGCTACCACCGTTGCTTCCTGCGGCTTTTCTTTGGCGGTGTCTGGAATGATGATTCCTCCCTTTTTCGTCTCCTGCTCCTCGACCAGCTTAACGAGGACTCGATCCCCCAGGGGTCGAATATTCACTTCAGCCATTTCTTCTCCTTTGTTATCTGTTCCTCTGCTCTATCGCGGGCCCCGGTTTCCCAACCAGCCCGCCCTAAAAACTCCTTGGCAAGCCCTACTGCTTTTTATCCTTGTCCTTATCCTTATCGATCATTTCGAAGTCGGCCTCGATCACGTCGCCCTTTCCGGCCGACTCCTCCCCCGGAGGCTGTGGCGGCGGCGCTCCGGTCCCTTCGGTTCCGGCCGCCTGCGCTCCGGACGCGCTCGCCCGATACATCTCCGCCGAGACCGCTTGAATCTTCTCGTTGAGCTCGTTCAGCGCGGCTTGCAGGGCGGCCGTATCCTCACCAGAAAGCAGGCCGCGCAACCGGGAGATCGCATTCTCGATCTCCATCTTCCGGGCCGAATCGATCCTCTCGCCGTGTTCCCGCAGAAGCTTTTCAGCCTGATAGGCGAGATTATCCGCATTGTTCTTGGTTTCCGCTGCTTCTTTCCGCTTCTTGTCCTCCTCGGCAGCGGTCTCCGCCTCCCGAGTCATCCGATCGATTTCGTCCTTGGACAGTCCACTGGAGCCGGTGATCGAAATCTTCTGCTCCCGCCCTGTGCCGAGATCCTTTGCCGAAACATTCAGAATGCCGTTCGCATCGGTGTCGAAAGTGACCTCTACCTGCGGGACTCCTCTCGGGGCCGGTGGGATTCCATCCAGGTGGAAGACTCCCAGGAGCTTGTTGTCGCGAGCCATCGGCCGCTCCCCTTGAAGCACCTTGATCTCGACGCTAGGTTGATTATCCGAGAAGGTACTGAAGATCTGCGACTTCCGAGTCGGGATCGTGGTATTGCGCGGAATCATGGGGGTGGCGATGCCACCTGCCGTCTCGATTGCCAGCGTCAGCGGTGTCACGTCGAGAAGAAGCACGTCCTTCACTTGACCTCGCAAGACTCCTCCTTGGATGGCCGCTCCCACGGCAACCACCTCGTCGGGATTCACCCCCTTGTGAGGCTCTTTGCCGATCAGCCTGCGAGCCGTCTCCACGATCTTGGGCATACGTGTCATCCCTCCGACCAGGACCAGTTCGTTGATCTCCGAGGCGGAAAGCTTGGAGTCCGCCAAACAGCTTGTGACCGGCCGGATCGTACGCTCGGCCAGAGCGTCGGTAAGCTGCTCGAGCTTTGCCCTCGTCAGCTTCTTCTGGATATGCTTCGGTCCCGTCTGATCCGCTGTGATGAAGGGAAGATTGATCTCGTAGTCCGTGGAGGAGGAAAGAGCGATTTTCGCGCGCTCCGCCTCTTCCTTGAGGCGCTGCACCGCGTCCGGCTGGCGACGCAGATCAATGCCGGCCTCCTGCTGAAACTCCTGGATGAGCCAGTCCATGATCGCGGCATCCCAATCATCGCCTCCTAGATGGGTATCGCCGTTGGTCGCTTTGACCTCGAAGACTCCTTCTCCGATTTCCAAAACGGAGATGTCAAAGGTTCCCCCGCCAAGATCGTAGACTGCGATGCGCTCGTCCTTCTTTTTCTCCAACCCATAAGCAAGGGATGCAGCCGTCGGCTCGTTGATGATGCGAAGAACCTCCAGCCCCGCAATTCGCCCCGCATCCTTGGTAGCCTGCCGTTGGCTGTCGTTGAAATAGGCGGGAACCGTGATCACGGCCTGGGTGATCTTCTCTCCGAGCTTCGCTTCCGCATCCGCCTTCAATTTCATTAAAATGAAGGCCGAAAGTTCCTCCGGGCTATACAAACGCTTATCCGCCCCAATCTCCACCTCGACAGCGCAGCCTCCCCCTTTCCCTTCCACAACCCGGTAGGGGACCCGCTTCACCTCTTCCTGAACTTCCGAAAATCGTCGTCCGACGAAGCGCTTGATCGAAAAGATCGTATTTCGCGGATTGGTAATCGCCTGTCGCTTCGCTGCCTGTCCCACGAGGCGCTCACCCGTCCTCGTGAATGCCACGATCGATGGAGTAGTTCTCGCCCCTTCCGAGTTCTCCAAGACGACCGGTTGTCCTGCCTCCATTACTGCCATGCACGAATTGGTCGTGCCCAAATCGATTCCGAGGACGTGCGCCATACTATTTCTGTCGCAAAAAGTGTTCCAAGTCGGGCTGATTAGCGCTAACTACACATCTCCAACATGTTGCTTTAGTTTTCCTGCCGAAAGGCCTTAACGGGAAGTGCGTCAGAATGACGCAGCTATTGCGTCATTATGTCCCGGCGGGCCTGCAGCGCGGCTGCCAGTTTCTCATGAATCCCGTCGAAGCCGCCGTTGCTGAATACCACAACGACATCTCCCTTTCGGGCTAGAGTGGCCATGTGGGTGGCAATCGCGCTTGCGTCCGGTTCGAAAAACGCGAGCTTCCCTTTCTGCCGAAGATCTTCGGTGACTCTTTGCGGATCGAGTCGATCCGCCGGCGGAAGCTGATCCTTCCTGGCCACGTCGGCGATAAAGACGCCGTCGGCGCCCTGCAGAGCCTCCGGAAGCGCCTGCTGAAAGATCGCACGGCGCGTTGTATTACTCCTCGGCTCGAAAATCGCCCAAATGCGCCTCTTCGGAAAACGGAGACGGAGCGACCGGAGCGTCTCCCGAATGGCTGTGGGATGGTGGCCGAAGTCATCGACGATCGCAATTCCTCCCAGCTCCGCTCGAACTTCGCCCCGCCGCCGCACGCCCTGGAAATGGGGAAGCCCTTCTTCGGCGATGGAATCCAGAGAAACTCCGCCGTGGACGGCTGCGGCGATCGCCATGGCCGCGTCGCGCACATAGAGCTCTCCCACGAGCGGGATGCGGAGCCGCCGGCCGAGCATTGCAAATTCGGAACTCTCTTGGGTATAGCGAACGTTGCGGATCGGGATCTCCGCCTTTTCCCCGAATCCCACGCTGATTACGGGAGCAAGGCTGGCCTCACAAACCGCCAAGCTGTTCGGGTCATCCGCATTCACGATGATTCGTCCGTTCCGCGGTACCAGATGAACCAGCCGCCGAAACGAGAGCAGAATCGCTGCGAGATCCGGGAAGATATCCGCATGATCGAACTCGATATTGTTGATCAGAACGACTTCCGGCAGGTAATGGAGGAACTTGCTTCGCTTATCGAAGAAGGCGGTGTCGTACTCATCCCCTTCCAAGACCCAAATGTCGCCTTTCCCATTGTGGGCACCTGCTCCAAAATTCCCGGGAAGTCCGCCAATCAAAAAAGAAGGATCTGCTCCGGAGGCGGCGAAGAGCCACGCCAACAGGGAAGCCGTCGTCGTCTTCCCGTGGGTGCCGGCAACCACAAAGTTCCGTGTCTTCCGGAGAAAAACAAATTTGAGAACTTCCGGGAGAGAGAGATAGAAACGCTTTTGCTCCAAGACGGCCTCTAGCTGCGGATTGCCTCTCTTGATCGCGTTTCCCACGACGAAGGTTGTTTCCGGATCCTCGGGGAGATTTTCCGGTCGATATCCTTCATGAAGCGCAATGCCGCGTGATGCCAGAAACGTAGAAAGAGGCGGATAGACATTCTGATCCGAGCCGCCGACGTCCCAGCCCCCCTCCCGCAACATGGCGGCCACCGCCCCCATAGCCGTGCCACAAATGCCAAGGAAGTAGTAGCGCGACCGGTTTCCGGTCTCTCCCCCGAAGAGCCGGCAGGGGGTGCTAGCTAGCATAGCCGAGGCCGTCCACTCGCATAGCTCACCATGGAAATCGAGGGTTCCGCGTACGAACGAGCGGAAACTGCCGTGTGAAGACCGAAGTCATCCCTACGGATCAACTCGTGCCTCGGGTTTTGCGCCTGGTGAAGCATGCCGGCTTGGTGTCGCTGCCCGTCCACCTCTTAGGAAAGCCCGCCGAACACGCCGCTCGTCCGCATCCACTGACTCTTGACGAAGTCATTGATGGCTCGAAGCGGGGGAGTGGGCAGCGGAAAGAATCCTTCCCAATGGCGAACCAACTTCTCTAAGCCGCAACTCAAAAGGTTGAATCGCCAGCGCACCGATTCCACGACATAGGGATCGAAGCTGCAAAATCCGACGTAACGCTCTTGGCAGGCAAGCGGCTCTCGCTCCCCATTGCCCTTGGCCCGGCCGAGCTGCTTGCAGCAGACGAGGGCGGACCGGCCTACGCCGGAGAACAGATAGAGCCGATATTTCGCCAATCGTGGATGCACGGAGACGACAAAATCAATTTTGGAGCAGCGCTTAGGTGGTGTGCCGGGAGCCCACACCCGTACGCGGCAAGGCTTCTTGGCAAGCTGCGCATACCTTTCCCGCAACGGGGAAAAAGCGTCGAGATCCGGGAAGAGCACGATCAACTCTCCTCCTTCGGAGTGGAGGGCCAACTCTTCCACCGCATGCCCCATGGCGCGCACCTGATTGCCACCAAAAACGTGAAGTTGATCCTCGTTGGGGGCTTCTACCAGAGAGTGAGGCACCAACTGACCTTTTCCGGCCTCCCGCAAGCGCACCGCGTAACGTCCTGGACAATATAGTGCTAGAGAGCAGCGAAACGCCTGCTCGAAAGAGCGAACAGTATCAGTCTCCTCCATGACAATTGACTACCCTAAGTAACGTGCCCGTTTCGCAGAAGCAACTGCCTTTTTCCGTCGACGAACCTCGGCAAAGAAATCTTGCAGAAGAGAGAGGGATTGCCCAGCGAGCAACCCTCCGGAGATCGTCACCTGCTTGCTCGCTCCTTCCCACAACCGCCACCGGCTTTCCACAGCCCCAAACCTCGGGTCGGCCAAGGCATAGACAATTCGGGAAATCCGCGTTTGGAGGACCGCCCCTGCGCACATGGGGCACGGCTCTTTGGTCACATAAAGCGTACACCGCTCCAACCGCCAATCGCCCATCCGGCTCTGCGCTTCCCGGATGGCCTGCATCTCCGCATGCGCCAACGCGTCCCGAAGGCGCTCGACCGAGTTCGCCCCTCGGCCCGCGACCGCGCCGCCGCAAACGACCAGTGCTCCGATGGGCACCTCCCCCTCTGCTCCCGCCTGGCGGGCAACCTCCAGAGCCGTTTCCATCCAGCGCCTGTCCTCAGATTCCATCTTTTCTCCGTCGCCCCGTCGAGGCTAAGCTATTCGGCGTCATGCCGCGAGCCGACATTGCTCAGAACTTTTGCAGTCGAAGCAGGCACCCCGACACCCGCACGCTGGATGGTGTGAGCGGGAGTGGCAAGCCCATCTCTGTGTGCGCTATGGGAGGATGAACTCATGAACCTTGAAGCACTCTATGACGAGATTCTTTCCGGCAAGACCGCTTGGGCGACGATCCCGGATCGCGCTCTCTGGAAAGTCACGGGCGCCGACCGTGTTCGCTATCTCAACGGCCAAGTCACGAACGACGTCGCCGCCCTGGCGCCCGCCTCAGCGATCTATGCCGCGATTCTGACGGCCAAGGGTAAGCTGCTTGGGGATCTCTGGATCGGCGCCTCGGAAGACGCGCTCTGGATCGATGGACCGGCATCCGAGAAGGAATCCCTCGAAACCCGTCTGCGGCGATTCCTCGCCGCCGACGACGTGGAGTTCGAGCGGCCGGTCGGATGGACACTGACCCGAATCTTTTCTGCCTCTGACCTCACGTTCCCGAGGGAAGCCGTCGCCTTCCGCAGCCCGCGCTTCGGTCTCCGCGGCTGGGATCTCTGGTCTCCCGATACAACAGCCGTCCAACTCGGTCTCCCTGTTCCGGAAGCTCTCTTGGATTCATTCCGGCTGGAAGCCCGGCTGCCTCAGTGGGGAGCCGAGCTTCAGCCCGGGGATCTGCCTCAGGAAGTGGGGATGGATCCGCTTGCGATCTCCTACCAAAAAGGCTGCTACGTCGGCCAGGAAGTCGTTTCGCGCCTACACCACATTGGACACGCGAACCGCTCACTCGTCCTTCTGGCCGCACCGCCGCTTTCGGAGAGGCTCCCGATCGGAGCGCCGCTCTGCCAAGACGGCCAAGAGGCCGGCAAGATCACCAGCGTCGCGTACTCTTTTGCACGCAAAGCCGAGCTTGCCCTTGGCATCGTCAAGCGCGCCTCCGCTGCCCCCGGCAGCAGGTTTCAGGTCGGCGGCTCCGTCTGGGAAGTGATCGAACCGCTGCGGGCAGCTTAGCCTGCATGTCTCACTCCCCGCCAAAATCGATGCGTTCGATCTCCCGCTCCCTTCCTATTGGCTCCGTGTCCAGTCCGAGCGGGCACCTCGATCACGCTCCGGAAATCGCGTGCTGATCGGCCTTTTCGGTCTCGACCGGGGTATAGATATACTTGCCGTCGACCCTCTTCTCTAAATGCTCCACCTTCTTTCCGGTCGTGTAAAACCAGCTATACAAATTATTGGCCTTCACCGCCAGCTTCGCAGAGAGCTCCTTCACAGTGAGTCCCTCGGATCCGGCGGCAGCCAACGCTTCCAGAACGGCTGTTTTCAGCTTCCCGGGATATCTTCCGGCCCTGCCGGGGATCCGCCCCCTGGTCATCAGTCCTCCGCGGCCGCGGCCTTCGGCCGGAAGATATTGGAGCCTCTCGTTGATCTCAGAGACTCTTTCCAAAAGACTCTCCTTTTCCTGCACAAGCCTCGCGATCTCGTTCAGTTGTGCGCTTGTAATCTGTGTAAGCTTCATGCAACTTAGTAAGACTCGCATGGAGAACCGATGCAATACTATTTTTCCCGAGTCTCCTGCTCACTTGTCTGTTGCTTCCAAGAATAGAGTCTGGCTTTGAGAGCGGCCTGTTCCGCTTCGGCGATCCGCTGCTGCTTCTGATAAGCGAGCGACATCGTCGTCCAAATCAAGGGTTCCTCCGGCCGCAAGGCCGCAGCGCGTAGTGCGGCATCAATTGCCTCTGGGTAGTTTCCCGTCTTATAGAGGGCCACGGCCAAAGCCTGCTGCGCATCGAAAGAGGAAGCGTCTTGATTGGCCGCCTCTCGATAGGCTAGGACCGCTCTTTCCAGATCTCCCACGGCAAGCGCCTCATTCCCCTTTTCCACGAGCTCTCGTGCACGAGGATCCGTCATTTTTCTTTCTCCGATGTTTCCGCTCCGTCGATTGCCGTTTGCCGGCTCGATCGTGCTCGCAGCCGGTGAAGCGGCTTTCTTCCGTGCCGCAGACTCTGCCCAGTGGTCACACTTGCTCCTATTGCTCTTTCCGCGCAAGGCCGAGGAGGCAGGCCACGAGCCCATCGATGGAGTGCTCCGAAGCCTCTGCGGCAACCACAACGCCGAGCCGCTGCAGGGCCTGAGTCGTGACCGGGCCGATACTCAATGCCTGCGGAGAAGAGGCACCCTTACCGGGACGAAGATCGAGCTTCTGCCAATTCTCGGCAGCGCTCGAACTCGCAAAGAGAATCCAATGGGCTCCTTCTTCCAAGAATCTGCCTCTCGCCCCAGTGCGATCGCCCATCTCGGGCTCTGTATCATAGAGCACCCACTCTTCCACATGAGCTCCCAATCGCCGAAACGAGGCCGGCAACTCCTTATTTCCCAGAGCACTTCGGGCCAAGCAGATCCGCGAACCACACAATTCCTCGGGAGCGAAGGAGTCCGCCAGCGCAGCCGTCGTATAGCTTTCGGGAACCCGATCCACCGCGAGATGAAACCGAGCGACGGCGGCGGCGGTTGCTTTTCCGACCGCAGCAAAGCGAAGCTTGCCGAGCGCTCGCAGATCTCCCGCCGTCTCGAAGACATGGTGCAGGAAGAGGCCGGCTCCGACGGGGCTCGTGAGGATGACCCAGGAAAAGTCGGCAGCCAGACGTCGGATCAGGTCTCTTTGTGAATCGCGGAGAGGACGAGGCACGATCCGTATCGTCGGAATCTCCAGCACGTCCGCGCCCAGTTCTCGCAGCCTCTTTCCCAGGCAGCTCGATTCGCTTCGGGTGCGCGTCACGACTACGCGCTGCCCGAAAAGAGGAAGTTCTTCCCGCCAAGAGAGCCGGTTCCGTAGCTTCACGACCTCCCCGACCACGATCACGGAAGGAGAGTGGGCGGAGAACTCTCCGCTTGCCGCTTCGCGTAGGGTGCATTCCCGCACCTCTTGCCTTCCTGTCGTTCCCCATCGGATGGCCGCAACGGGGCATTCCTCCTGCACTCCTCCTTCGAGCAGCCGTTGACAGATTTCTGCGAGCCTTTCTGTCCCCATCAGAATCACCTTTGTGCCCTTGAGGCCCCCCAAAGCCGCCCAATCCACCGAAGCTTCCGGTTTCATGGGATCCTCATGGCCGGTGGCAATCGTCACTTCGGAGGCAATGCCGCGATGAGTGAGCGGAATCCCGGCATAGGCCGGAGCGCCCAAGGCCGAGCTTACCCCCGGAACGACTTCGAAGGGAATGCCTGCGGCGGCCAGCGCCTCCCCCTCTTCTCCTCCGCGCCCAAAGAGGAGGGGATCTCCCCCCTTCAACCGAACCACCCGCGCTCCTTCCAAGGCGCGGCGAACGAGCAGTGCCTCGATTTCTCTTTGAGAAAAGGCTTGGCGTCCGCTCGATTTCCCGACGAAAACGATTTGCGCCTTGGCATTCGCCCATTGCAAAAGCTCGGAGGCACTCAGCGCGTCGTAAAACACATAGTCAGCCACCGCGAGGAGATCGCGCGCACGAAGCGTCAGGAGCCCGGGATCGCCTGGGCCGGCACCCACCAGATAGACTTTTCCCTGCAATTTTCCCGCGCTCATTGGATCGCCCCGCCAGAGTCGGGCGGAGATCCCGCCTCGCTCAGAATCTCCTCCGCAAGCGCCTTCCCGAGAGATTCCGCTTCCTCCGCTCGACCTACTCTTCTTTTTCGATAGTTACGCCTGCGGGCTTCGATCCAAACCACCCCTTCCAGGACGAGCTCCTGCCTTTGGACGGTCGCCTTCGCCCCCACTGCTGAACGGCAACCGCCCCCCAAGCCCCGGAGAAACGCCCGCTCGGCAGCCACCTCCCATCCCACTGCGTCGTCATGGAGCGGACAAAGAAGACGTCCGACCTCCTCGTCCTCGATCCGCGCCTCGATCCCCAGCGCTCCTTGGCCTGGCGCCGGCAGCATGACCTCGAAGGGGAAATAAGCCAAATGGCAGCCGCTCTCCAAGAGTCCCAGCCTCTTCAAGCCGGCGGCGGCGAGAACCGTTCCGGACCAACTCGGGTTCGCTTCGAGCTTGCGCAGGCGGGTGTCCACATTGCCTCGAATTTCGCAAAAGGAGAGATCCGGACGCAGCTCTCGGAACTGTTGGATCCTTCTCGGACTCCCCACGGCCACCGTCGTTCCGGGAAGAGCGGCCTCCCAGTGCGAAAACCTTCGGCTCACCCATACATCTCTGGCATCCTCGCGCGGGGAAACAGCGGCGATTCTCAATCCCTTCGGGAGCTCGGTCGCAAGATCCTTCATGCTATGGACCGCAAGATCGATCTTCCGACAGAGCAAGGCGCTTTCCAGCTCTTTGGTAAAAATCCCCGTTCCCGGCAGTGATGCTTCCCCTCGTTCCGACCAGCGATCTCCCGCCGTTTCGAGAAAGGAGATCACGAAACTCTGTCCGGTGAACAGCCCCTCGAGAGCGCTCTTCACCCATTCCGCTTGCACTCTGGCCAGCCCGCTGCGACGGCTCCCGATGACAAGCGGCCGAGTCATGCCGTACGAAAGTCTCCCATGACATTCGGACCGTGCGACCGCTTTTGACGCTGCTCTGCCCACTTCGTGAAGCGTTCGATATAGGGCTCGAGCAGTCGGCGACATCGGGCGATTTCGGCGGTTCGATCCTCTCGATTCTGTCGGGCAATCGATTGCAAGTCGTCGATGTTATACAAGTAAAGCCCGTCCAGAGCATTGACGGAGGGGTCGATATCCCGTGGCACAGCCAAATCGATCAGAAAGAGAGGGTCCCCTTTTCTTCTGCTCAGCAGAGGAAGAAGCTTCTCCCGGGTGAGAATGTAATGGGGGGCGGACGTTGAGCTGATGACGATGTCGACGTCTGCGCTCCGTTCCAGGAACTCCGACCAGAGAATCGCCTCCCCGTGGAGTTCTTTCATGAGTTCGCATGCCCGACCATAGGTGCGGTTCGCCACGAGAAGGAGGCTCACTCCGCGCCCCTCAAGAGCGCGCAACGTTTTTTCGCTGGTCTCCCCCGCTCCAAGCACCATGACCGATCGTCCCGAGAGATCCCCGAAAAGTCGTTCGGCGAGCTCCACGGCGACCGAGCTTACCGAAAGGTTCCCCCGGGTGATGAATGTTCTCGACCGCGCCGCCTTCGCGGCGGAGAAGGAAGTCTGAAAAAGACGGTTGAGCCAAAGCCCGGTCGTCTGTAGTCGATGCGCGGCTTCGTAGGCCGCCTTCACCTGCCCGAAAATCTCCGTCTCCCCGATCACCATCGAGCGGAGGCCGGAAACCAGTTCGAACAAGTGTTCGACGCAAGCGCGCCCTTGTCGAAATTCAGAGTAGGTCCCCCAATCCGCCTGAAAGCCATGGTAGCTCTCCAGGAAGTGGCTCCAACCCGCCCGACATCGCTTCGCATCCAGGGTGATTCCCACATATTCCACTCGGTTACAGGTAGAGACGAGGACCGCTTCCTCCAAACCCAGCTCCTGCCGGAGGAGAGGAAGTGCACGGGTCAATTCCTCGGAACGGAACGCGATGCGCTCGCGGAGCTCCAAAGGGCTTTTTTCAAAATTCAGCCCGCCACCCACGAGAAATTGCATATCTCCCCGTCTCTGATTCACCGCTTCCTTCACCGTTCGCAGAGCGGCCCGCTCGCCCCGCATCCCGGCAGATGACTTCCGAAATCATGGGCGCGACTCCAACTATTGATGAGCCAAAACGTCAAGAGGACAAAAAGGAATCCGCATACCATGCCTTGGGCGATCCTCCGTGGACTCCAGTGGAGAATCCCGCGTGCGCACACCAGGACAAGATAGAGCAGCCAGACCCCCACTGACCAGAAGAGCTTTACCCAATCCCAGTTGCCCCGCGCCGAAAGCAGTACTCCGACCAAGAGGCCCGCGGTCAGCAGGACAAAACCGAGATACAGAAGCCTTCTTTGCACGACAAGCAAGTCTCCCAGAGCGGGAAAGGTGCAAAACCATCCGGCCACTCGCCGGCTCTTCAACGTCCGATCCTCGAAAAGATAGAGAAGAGCCGCCACCGCGCCGATCCCGAGCGCCCCGTAAGCCAGAAGCAGGGCGGTTCCATGAACTTCCAGGGGCCACCCCAGCTTCGGCAACGGCTTTGCCCGGTCGATCGGGGCGATCAAGGCGGCAAAATCCAGAAGAGAAACGACCGGAGCCGTGCAAAATCCGAGCACGGAGAGCCGGTAGGCCGATCCCACCAGCAGATACATCAAGAACAATGCCCAGCCCAAGAACGCCACCGTCTCCAACAAATTGGTGATCGGGCAATGACCGATGCTTCTTCCCCGAAGATAGAGAAAGACCGACTGACATCCCCAGGCAGCCAGAAGGAAGAGGTCGATCAGCCGGCCGCTCTCCTTGGAGCGCGAGCCGCACATATAGGCTCCGCGCAAGGCACCGAGGAAAGCAAAAAGCCCTGCCAACCCCAGCCAGAGCCGATCTTCCATCCTTTGCCCCCTTACGAACCTTGGGCTTTCAAAAGTCGATCGGCTACCTCCCGAATCCGCTTGCCATCGGTCCGACCCTCGGCCTGCTGCAGGACAGCCTTGATGACCGCGCCCAATTGGGCTTTACCCGTAGCCCCCACATCGAGGATCGTGCGGCGAACCAGCGATTCCAGTTCTTCCGGAGAGAACGGTTCGGGAAGAAACTCCCGCAGGATCTCGATTTCGGACTCCTCCTGCCGGGCGAGATCCGCTCTCTGCCCCCTCCGATACTGCTCAATGGAATCCTCTCTCTTCCGAATCTCTTTGGCGATCACAGCGATCACCTCGGAATCAGTCGGCGCTCCGGCCCGCCCCTTTTCCAACTCGGCGTACTGGATGGCGGACTTGAGCAGTCGCAAGGCGGAGGTCCGAGCCGCATCCCGTTTTCGCATTGACTCCTTGAGCTCCTCATTGATTCTTAATAAGAGCGACATTCTCAGGAGCGTAGCATCCTCTCCTCCTCCGAGGCAGCCGTAAAATTATCGAAGTCGGATGAAAACGCTCTACCGTCTTCTCTTTCTCGATCTCCTGAAAATCAGCCTGACGAGTACAGCCATTCTCACCTTCTTCCTGGTCTTGGCCAACGTATTTCGCGATGTCGCCGACCTCATCATCCATCACGAAGTTCCCCTCTGGGTGATCGCCAAGCTCGTTCTCTCCCTCGTCCCGTTCGTCTTGACCTTCACACTTCCCTGGGGGCTGCTCATGGCCGTTCTCTTTCTCTTCGGTCGAATGTCGCAGGACCACGAGCTGATCGCCCTGAAATCCGCAGGGATCGGGATCGGCCCGCTCCTCGCCCCCGTGATCTGGTTCGCTCTCGCATACAGCCTCTTCAGCTTTTCCATCAACGCCTATGTCGGACCCAAGAGCCGCCACGCGTTCAAAGAGATCTTCTCGGACGTTCTCTTGCAAAATCCGCTCTCCTTCTTCGAAAGCGGAAAGTCGATCGACCAGTTCGACGGCTTCCGGCTCTACGCGAGCAGACGCGCCGGCGTCCGCCTTCATGACGTCTACATATGGGAAGTCGATAGCGCCTTTCGCCCCCTCCGCGCGATCCGGGCCGACGAAGCAGAGATCAACGCCGACATCCCTCACCAGCGGATCATCCTCACGCTGCGGAGCAGCCGTCAGGAGGAGCGGAACGTGGCCAACCCCGAGGATGTGCAAAGCATCGTCGCCGGCTCGCGCGCCCTGCAAGTCCCCTACGAGATCTCGCTGGGCACTCTCTTCGATCGCCTGACCGTCCGAAAGAGCATCGGACTTTCGACCCTCGGCGAGATCGGAGAGCAAGTCCTTGGAAATCGAGTTTCCTCCCTTGCGCTCAACCCCACCCCGCTCTTGACCGAACTACAAAAGCGTCTCGCGATTTCGCTCTCCTGCTTTACCTTTGCCATCGTCGGCGTGCCTCTGGCCATCCAGGTTCACCGGCGGGAAAGCTCCGTGGGCGTCGCGCTAAGCTTGGTGATCGTGCTGGCCTATTACGCGATCGTGCTCTTGGCGGACGCGCTCAAGGCAAAGACCCCTCTTTTCCCGGAGCTCATCATCTGGATGCCGAACATCGTCTTCCAGGCCATCGGCTTCCTCTTGATTTGGCGGGTCAACCGGAGGTAATCGCTCCCGAGGCAATCGCCTGCAGCGCTCTCTTTCCTACGGAACATAGGGTTCGTCCGGTTGGAACTGGGGCATTTCCGGAAAGTAGGGCTCCGGGAGAAAGGGTGGCTCGGAGGGCCCTTTGGGTGCTCCCGGCTCCTGCTCCCCCTCATGCGATGTTCCCGGCTGGTGACCGGGCCGCGTCTCCGGCTCCTGACCCGGTTCCGGATCCTCGTCCGATTGGAGTCGCTGAATGCCCTCCGCAGAGAAGCCGAAGAGCTTGCCGGGACCAATCGAAAGGGCACCCCCGAGCAGGCAGCAGAAGAGAACACCGCGAAGGAGTTGGATTTTCATCGGAGAGGAGCTTCCGTCGAACCAGCCAATCCAGCACTCTCCCCTTCCCAGCGTCAAGGAATTTTGAACTCTTCGGGAGAACGCGTCAGGTTCCGAATCGCTCCCCTTTCTACCACCACGAGGTCTTCCAAGCGGACGCCGCCGATCTCCGGATAGTAAAGCCCAGGCTCAACCGTCATGACTTGGCCCGCCTGAAAGCGGCCGGCCGCAAAGCGAGGCGGCTCATGGATCTCCAGTCCCAGGCTGTGCCCGGTTCCATGGAAAAAACCAACCCATCTGCCTCCGCGGCGCTCGGTAGGATAGCCCGCTTGGGCAAACCGGCGGAGAAGATGACGATGCAAGGCCCGGCCGTCTGTGCCCTCCCTCATCGTCTCCAATACCCACCGTTTGCCGGCCGCAACCGTGTCGTAAAGGCGCTGCAATGCTTCCGACGGCTCTCCTTTCACGAAGGTGCGGCTCAGATCCCCATAATAGCCGCTCGCCCGGCTCCGGGGAAAGAGGTCGATGACAATCGCCTCGCCGGCATGCAAGGGGCCGCTCCCCTGTTCATGGGGATCGCACGCCTGCAATCCGCCCGCAACGATCGACTGCTCCGCTATCCCGCCGCGCCGCGCGATCACCGCTTCGATCTCCCCCCGCAGCCGTTCCGAGGTCAGCTCCTCTTCTTTCCATCGGAGCCGCCGCTTTGCGTCCGGACGGCTCTCTCGAAGAATTTCCCGAGCTCGCTCCATCCCCGCTTCGGCAGTCCGCAATGCTTCGGTGATCCACCCGATCTCCTCTTCGCTCTTCCGCTGACGCTCGGGGAAAAAAGGCCCCTGCCGAACGCGGAACCGCAACCCTTGCTTCCCGGCGCGGTCGGCAACTCCCAAAGGAAAGGTTTCCGGGACTTCCGCCACCCGAAAACGGAGCCTCTGCGCCAAAGCCAAGAGAAGTTCTACCGGATCCGACCGCTTCCCTTCCTCGGGAACCAACTCCTCGGCCGGGATCAACTCATCCACGCGCGCCGTCCTGCGCGCGCGATCGATCTCCAAAGGACCAAGAACCGCGTAAGTCCGCCCACCTTTCTCCGCCCAGAAAAACGGATCCGGGATCACCATGCGGACCGCATACCGAAGATCCGCTTCGCGCTCGCTGGAACCGTAAAGAACCCTTGCCATCCGTCGTTATCCGCTCTTCTTCCCCGCCGGATGAGCCTCCGAAGAGGCAGAGGGGACTTTCGGCTGCGCCGCCATCGCTCGCATCGAGTAGTCCTTCCAGCCTCCGCCCAGGGCCCGAATCAGGGAGACAAGGGCGATATAGCGCGTTCCCAGGACCTGCACGTCGAGCAGTTGGGCGCTCAGCCAGACGCGCATCGTCGTGTCTACCTCGATGTAGTTGACCATCCCTTCCTTGAAGCGGACCAGAGAGACGTCGTACTGCTGCTTGGCGAACGTGACCGTCCGGTTCTGCGCTTCCTGCTGATCGAGGAGAATCTTGATGCCCGCCAGGGCGTCTTCCGTTTCCTGGAAGGCGACTAGCACCTGTTGCCGGTAGTTCGCCACCGCTGCCTGGTACGCGGCTCGCGCGAATTCGAGTCCTGCGACCAGCCGCCCCCCCTCGAACATGGGAATGTTGACGAAGGGGCCCATCGACCATAAACGGCTCGATCCATTGAACAGGAGAGAAGCCGAATCGCTCAAGAGCGCGCCGACCGCGAAGAGATTCACCGACGGGAAAAAGGCTCCGAGCGCCATTCCGATCGTCGCATTCGCGCGGGCCATCTGCCGCTCGGCTTGGGCTACGTCCGGACGCCGCTGGAGGAGATCCGACGGGAGATAGGCGGGGAGGATCGGAGGGGCGTCCCGCAAGGGGTTGGGGGCCACCCGCACGGTAGAAGCCGGCTTGCCCAAAAGGGTCGCAATTGCGTTTTCGGTCTGGGCCCGCGTCTTCTGCAGGCCGATATACTGGGACTGGGCGGTCGCCAGGTCGGTCTTGGCTCGTGCCAGGTCGAGCTCGTTGGCCACCCCGCCGTCGTAGCGGCTCTGAACCAAGTAGAGGTTATCCCGAAAGACATCGACCATGTACTTGTAGACCGCGAGCTGCGAATCGATGTAGCGGATCAAGTAATATTGGATCGCCAGTTCCGCGTGGAGGGAAAGGATGACGGTTTCGTAGGCGGCCTGCGATGCCTGTGCGCTCGCCTTGGCCGCCTCGAGTCCTCGCCGCAGCTGTCCCCAAATGTCGACCTCATAGACGGCGTAGCCCGGGATCGCAAACTCCTGCCAGGAAAGCGGCAGACCCACCTGGGTCTGGCCGACCACCTTCCCGTTCACCACGGTAGGTTGTTCGTGCTGGTGCAAGTAGAAAGGCTGATTCTGGGAAAAACTGATATTGGAATAAAAGGGAGCGACGCCGACGTTCGGGAAGAAATTGGCGAGCGCCTGACCCACCTGCGCCCGAGAGCCCGTCGCTTGGGCGAAGGCCAGCTTGATCTGCTGGTTGCCGATGGAGAGCTGGCTTTCCAACTGGTCAAGGACCGGATCGTCGAAGAGCTTCCACCACTCCCCCTTGGCGATCGCATCCTGGGGCAAGGCTTTCCTCCAGCGGATATTATGGGAGACACCTTCGGTCTGCGGTTGCGCCGATTGACCATTCTGGCCCGTATGTACCTTCTCGCCAGCCGTCGACTCTCCCCACTTGAAGCTGGTTGGAGTCTCCACGGTCGGCCGCTTATAGTCGGGTCCGACCATGCAACCGCTGGAAAGGCCGAGTGCCGCCCAAAGAAGACATGCCCGAAGAGCCGATCTTCGGCTTCGTTCCTTCCTCTGGTTCTGGTGATTCGGAAGTAAACGTTTACTCACAGGTTTTCCACCCAACTCGTCCCCAGGAACATCGGGATATACGTTCCCGCGAGCGGCTGGGTCAAGCGGAAGCTTCCCCTGGCTCAGGCCTTGGTCGATTTGCAATGCCGCGCTATCTTCTCTTAAGCCAAGGCGCCGCTGTCAATGGCAGAATGTTCCTCGATTTTCTTCCCCGCAAAATCCGCCCATGCTTTGAACCTCGAACGCCCCTGATCTTTCCCCATGACAAGCAGTTCCCGATCCTGGACAAGAACGGATGACCTCTAATCGACCTACGCCGCAAGGGTCGTTTATCTCCCTCCGCGGAGTTCGAGTTCACAACCTCCGTTCGATCAGCTTGGAGATTCCTCGGAGCAAGCTCACGGTGATTACGGGACCCAGCGGCTCGGGGAAATCGTCGCTGGCCTTCGACACGCTCTATGCCGAAGGCCAGCGACGCTACGTGGAAACTTTATCGCCCTACGTCCGTCAGTTCCTCGAACGGAGGGAAAAGCCGGAATGCGAGGCGATCGAAGGGATTCTCCCGGCAATCGCTGTCGGTCAGGGTGGCGGCGCGGCCACATCCCGAAGCACGCTCGGAACGATGAGCGGCATCCTGGATTATCTCAAGTCGGTTTACGCCCGTGTGGGAAGACTCCACTGCCCTCACTGCCAGCTTCCCGTCGAAGAGGCCTCTTCCGCTACGATCGCGCAAAGAATTTTAGAAACGTTTTCCGGCGAGGAGATCGGAATCGGGTTTCCGGTCGAATTTCCGGAGGGGATGCCCCGGCAGGAGGCCTTCTCCTTCCTGCGTTCTCAGGGCCTTCTGCGGGTATGGGAAAAAGAAAATCTCGTCCGCACGGATGAGGACTCCGGCGGGGGTATTATCGCCGACGGCCGACTGCTCGTTGCGTTGCGCCTGCTGCGCGTCGAGGAGAAGAGAAAAAGCCGCCTTGCCCAGGGTATCGAGGAAGCGATGCGACTTGGCAAAGGAAAGGTAGCGATCCGTACGGAGCGCGGCGAGAATCTGACCTTCACCGACCGGCGGATCTGTCCCGGATGCGGAGAGGAATTTCCCTTACCCAGCCCGGCTCTCTTCTCCTTCAACAATCCGCAGGGCGCCTGTCCGAACTGCCATGGTTTCGGACGGATCGTGGAGTTCGACTTAAACCGAGCGATTCCGGATCCGAACCGATCGGTGAGAGGCGGAGCGATCCAGCCCTTCCGCTCAGACTCGTTGTCATGGTGGCAGGGGAAGGTCGAGAAGATCTGCTTGCGCCGAGGGATTTCGATCGACACCCCGTTCTCCCGGCTCTCTCCTGCAGAGCAAGAGTTCCTCCGCGAGGGCGAACGTCCCGAGCAGGAAGCGGAAGAAGCCGTGGAAGCCGGGTTCTGGTGTGGTGTACGTGGCTTTTTTTCCCTTCTCGAAAAGAAGGCCTACAAGACGCACGTCCGCGTCTTCCTTTCCCGTTACCGCGACTACCGCGCCTGCCCCGACTGCGGGGGAACCCGTTTTGCGGCCTTGGCGCGCGCCTACCGTCTCCCTTTCCCTTCCGGAGAACTTTCGATCGCAGAGTTCTGCGAACGGCCTGTGCAAGAGGCGAGGCGGCTGCTCGCCTCCCTTTCGCTTCCGCCGGCCGATCTCGCCACACGCCGCGCCTGGGAAGAGACCCTGATCCGTCTGCAGTACCTGGAGGAAATCGGACTCGGCTATCTTTCTCTCGACCGGGCGACCCGCTCGCTTTCGGGCGGAGAGATCCGGCGAGCGAACCTGACGATCTGCTTGGGGAACCGCTTGGCCAATACCCTCTTCGTCCTGGATGAGCCAACCATCGGACTCCATCCGCGGGACGTCGACCGGCTGCTTGGCGTGATGCGCCATCTGCGAGACCAAGGCAACACCGTCGTCGTCGTCGAGCACGAGGAGATTGTGATCCGAGGCGCAGATCATCTGGTCGAACTCGGCCCGGGAAGGGGGTCGGAGGGAGGTGCCGTCGTCTTCGCCGGCTCGCCTGCCGAGATCCTCGACTCCTCCCGCTCCTTGACCGGCGCCTATCTTTCGGGACGAAAGACGATTCCCGTGCCCTCTTCTCGTCGACCGATCGATTCCGCGCCTTGGCTTCGATTGTCGAGCGTCCGGGTGCACAACCTTCGCGATCTCTCCGTCGATCTTCCCCTCGGTTGCTTCGTGGCGGTCACCGGCGTCAGCGGCTCCGGCAAAAGCAGCCTCATCCACGACGCCCTTGCCTCGACGCTCCGCGCCGCCCTTTCCCATCCGGACAAGCCGGCAACCTTCCAAGGGGAGACGGCTGCCATCGCCGGATGGGAGAGACTTTCCGCCCTTTACGAGGTCGATCAATCCCCGCTCAGCCGGACCCCACGGTCGAATCTCGCCCTTTACGCGAAGGCGTGGGAGCCCATCCGTGGACTCTTCGCCCAGACAGAGGATGCTTTCTCGCGCGGTTTAACCCCTCTTTCGTTTTCCTTGAACGCCGGCGACGGCCGCTGCCCGCACTGCGAAGGATCCGGTGTCGAACGCGTCGAGATGCAGTTTCTTGCCGATGTCTTTCTCCCCTGCCCGATCTGCCAGGGCAAACGCTTCCAGCCCCATGTCCTCGCCGTCCGCTTTCGGGGGAAGAGCTTGGAAGAGTTTCTCTCCATGAGCGTCACCGAGGCCCTTCTCCTCCTCCGTCCGGAAGCGACGCCATCCTTGCTAGAAGAAAAGCTCTGCCGCCAAGCGGTTCGCCGACTCGAGGGCCTAGCGGAGATCGGCCTCGGCTATCTCCGTCTCGGCCATCCCTTGAGCCAACTCTCCGGAGGGGAGAGCCAGCGCCTGAAGATCTTGAATCATCTGGCTGGTGGCATCGACGCCGTAGGCGAACGCGCCCATGCGCGAAGAAAGCGCGGCGGCACCGCGACTGCCGCGCTTTTTCTTCTCGATGAGCCGACGACAGGCCTTCATGCCGATGATCTTCCCGCCCTTCTGCGCCTTTTCCAGCGGATCGTCGACCAAGGAAATACCCTTGTCGTGGTCGAACACAATCTTGATCTGATCCGCTGCGCGGATTGGGTGATCGAACTCGGGCCGGAAGGAGGTGCCGACGGAGGCAAGGTGGTGGCCGCAGGCAGTCCCGAAGCGATCGCCTCCCATCCAACGAGCCATACAGGCCGCTTTCTTCGTCCGCGGCTTGCGGGTGACGCGAAAAAGACGGAGACGGCCCGCCTCCAGGAAGGGCCCGCCTCGCCACCGCCGGCCACGGTCCCCGCTCGCCCGGATCGGCTGTCGATCCGAAACGCGAACCACCACAACTTGCAGTCGCTCTCCTTGGACATTGCGCTCGGCAGCTTCACGGTCCTGACCGGAGTCAGCGGCTCCGGGAAGTCTACTCTTGCCTTCGACATCCTTTTCACGGAGGGCCAGCGACGCTATCTCGACTGCCTGTCGGGCTATGCGCGCCAATTTGTCGAACAAATGGAGAAGCCCGATGTGGAATCGGTAAGCGGCCTGCCGCCGACCGTTGCCATCGAACAGCGGCTCACCCGACCGGGAACCAAGAGCACCGTCGCGACCGTCGCCGAGATCTTCCCCTTTCTGCGGCTACTTTACGCCCGGCTCGGCATTCCCGCCGACCCGGAAACCGGGGAGAGGGCCCAACGGCAAACCCTGGAAGCCCTTCTTGCGGAAGTCGCCCGACGCCTGGTTGTTCCCCAACGCCTGCTTGCCCCGCTGGTCCGCGGCCGAAAAGGAAACTACACGGCACTCGCCCGCTGGGCGGCGCGCAAGAAGGTTCCCGGCCTGCGCATCGACGGACGATGGGTCGATCCACTCCGCTTCCGCGGGACCTACCGCTACCGAACGCACTCGATCGACGCCTGGCTCGGGACACTTTTACCCGGCTCTGCGGATGCAGAGATCGAACGCCTCGTTGCCGAAGCCCTCTCTCTGGGACGGGAGAGCATCCTCTTGGTCGATCCGCAAGGAGCCGATTCGCTCCTCAGCACCCGTTACTTTTGTCCGGGCAGCGGGCGCTCGTTCGACGAGCTCGAGCCGCTCCTCTTCTCCTTTCACTCCCCCTTCGGCTGGTGTCCGGTTTGCCAGGGCTACGGTGCGGCACCGGATCGAGAAAACGGGGACGAGGAAGAGGAGACCCCCTGCCCGAGCTGCCGTGGAACCCGGCTCAATCCTGTCGCCGCCGCCGTGCGTCTTCCTCTGGATTCGGGAAAGACCGGTGCGGGTCCAACGCTCCCCGAGATCTGCCGGCTTTCCGTCAAGGAAGCGACCCATTACTTCTCCCGGATTCAGCCGGTCGGCCGGGAAGCCCCCATTCTCTCCAAGATCGTTCCCGAGGTCATGACTCGCCTCCGCTTCCTGGAGCAGGCAGGACTGTCCTACCTGCAACTCAACCGCTCGGCCTCGACTCTCTCCGCCGGCGAGTTGCAACGCATTCACCTCGCCGCCCAACTCGGCAGCAATCTCCAAGGAGTCCTCTACGTGCTCGATGAGCCAACGATCGGGCTGCATGCGCAAGAGAATGCCCGTCTGCTCGACACGCTGGACGAGCTACGGGGCAAGGGAAACACCTTGGTCGTCGTCGAACACGACGAAGAGACGATCCGGCGCGCGGACCGCGTGATCGATCTGGGGCCGGGGGCGGGGCGATTCGGCGGCCGAATCGTAGCCGACGGGCCTTGGACAAGCTTCGCCGATGATCCCGCCTCGGTGACGGGCCGGCTTCTCGGGTCTCCGCTTCGCCATCCACTCGCCGGCAAGCGTAGACCCTGCGGCCGTTCCGAGGCTTGGCTGCGCATCGAAGGAATCCAGGCGAACAACCTGCGCAATCTCTCCCTCGCCATTCCTCTTGGAAAGCTCGTCGTCATCTGCGGCGTGAGCGGGTCAGGAAAGAGCACCCTCTTGCATCAGGTCCTCTTTCCGGCGGTCCGCCGCTCCGTCGCGAGGAACCAGCCGGATCGCAAGAAGCCGCTGCGGCCATGCTGGAAAACTCTTTCCGGCGTCAATCTTTTCGCCGCCGCCGTGCTGGTCGATCAATCCCCGATCGGCAAAACAAGCCGATCGACTCCCGCAACCTATCTGGGAGTGTTTGACCAGATCCGCGAACTCTTTGCCTCGCTTCCAACCGCGCGGGAGCGGGGCTATGGACCCGGACGCTTCTCCTACAACACCCCCGCCGGACGATGCCCTGCGTGCCAGGGGAACGGCACTCTCGCCGTCGAGCTCCCGCTTCTTCCGCTCTTCCGGATCCCTTGCCAAAGCTGCTCGGGAAGCCGCTACAACCCCCAAACCCTCGAGATCGCATACCGCGAAAAGACCATCGCGGAGATCTTGGAAATGACCGTGGAAGCCGCCGCATCCTTCTTTGCGGGCGTTCCCCGAATCCACCGATCCCTTGACCTCGTCGCGGAAGCAGGCCTGGGCTATCTGACCCTCGGACAACCAAGCCCCACCCTCTCCGGAGGCGAAGCGCAGCGGCTCAAGCTCGCCACCGAGCTTGCGGCATCGCTCGTTCGCCCCCTCTCCCGATCCCTGGCACCCACGCCTCCGAGACGCTGCCTCTACCTTTTGGAGGAACCGACCATCGGACTGCATCTCGCCGACGTGGAGAAGCTTCTTCGGCTTTCTCAGAGGTTGGTCGATCTCGGCCACACCGTCGTCATCGTCGAGCACCATCTCGACGTGATCGCCGAAGCCGACTATGTGATCGAGCTCGGTCCCGGAGCGGCGGAAGCCGGAGGCCGAATCGTCGCCTGGGGCCCACCCGAAAAGATCTCTAGGACCAAGAGATCGCCGACCGCTCCCTTCCTGCGACCCGTCTTGGATCGTTCGGACAATCCGGGTTGAACGGCTCGAGCCCGCCCATTTTCGGATTTCCCGAACGGAGTCTTTTGGGCAAGCTTATCTTATGAAAGAATCGCCGAGCATCGCGGAGTATCTGACCGGTCGTCTCAAGGGCGAGGGAATCGAATATGTATTCGGAGTGCCGGGCGATTACGCCCTGCCCCTCTTCTCTACCTTTCGAAAGGGAGGAATCGAGACCATCAACACCTGTGACGAACAGGGCGCGGGCTTTGCGGCCGACGCCTATGCTCGTGTCCGAGGCATGGGCGCCGTCTGCGTCACCTACTGCGTCGGTGGCCTGAAAATCGCGAATGCGGTGGCGGAGGCGTATGCGGAAAAATCGGCGGTGGTCGTCCTCAGCGGCGCCCCCGGGATGGCCGAGCGGAAGAAGGACCCACTCCTCCATCATAAGGTGCGCAATTTCGACACCCAGCGGAAGATCTTCGAGGAGATCACGGTCGGAGCGACCGTTCTCGACAATCCCGATACGGCGGCGTCCGAAATCGACCGGCTGCTCGATCTCGCGCGCCGCTACCATCGGCCGGTCTACATCGAGGTGCCGCGAGATCTCATGCTGGCGCCCTGTCGTCCTCCCTCGACGCGGCGCGAATCCGAAGAGAGCGATCCACAAGCCCTGGCGGAGGCATTGGAGGAGGCCCGGCAAATGCTCCTGGCTTCCCGCTGCCCCTTGATTCTGGCCGATGTAGAACTCCACCGCTTCGGCCTGCAGAAGGAGCTGGTGCGGCTTACGGAGACGACGGGAATCCCCGTGGCGGCCACCCTCCTCGGGAAATCGGTCATCGCGGAAACGCATCCCCATTACATCGGCGTCTACGAAGGAGCCACGGGGAGAGCCGAAGTCAACGACTATGTCGAAGCGAGTGACTGCCTCCTCCTCTTGGGAGTCTTTCTCACTGACATCACGGTGGGCGGCAGCTCGTCCTCGTTCGACATGAGCCGCTCCATCTATGCGACCAGCGAGAAGCTCTCCATTCGCCACCACTCGTTCGAAGGGGTCCGATTAGAAGACTTCGTTCGCGGTCTCTTGAAGCTCGGCATTCAAAAAAGGGTTTTGCCGGGCATCGCTGCACGCCAAACCGAGCCGATGACGAGGAATTCAGCTCGTCCTCAGGATCGGATCACGGTTCAATCGCTCTTTGCGGAAGTCAACCGGATCCTGAGCCGCGAAATCATCGTTATCGCCGATGTCGGCGAGGCGCTCTTCGGCGCTTCGGATCTGGTCATTCGCGAACCGACCGAGTTCCTGAGCCCCGCCTATTACGCATCCTTGGGATTCGCCATTCCCGCCTCGCTGGGGGCCGCTCTTGCCAATCCACGCTTGCGCCCGCTGGTTCTCGTGGGAGACGGTGCCTTTCAAATGACGGGAATGGAGCTCTCCACCGCAGCCCGCTTCGGCTTGAGTCCGATCGTCGTGCTGCTCAACAATCGCGGGTATTCTACCGAGCGACAGATTCTCGACGGGCCGTTTAACGATCTACTGGAATGGAACTACTGCCGACTCCCCGAGCTTTTGGGATCCGGCCGCGCCTGTCAGGTCCGTACCAACCAGGAACTGGAAGAGACTCTTCAAGCCGCATTAGCCCAGAAAGATTCCTTTTGGCTGATCGAGGTGCGCCTCAACCCTCACGATCGCTCCCCCGCCCTGGAACGGTTGGCGAAACGCCTCGCCCCGCAACAGCGGGCCGACCATTAATGGTTGAGGAAGCTGCCGATCCGACCCTTGGTACGTCGCAACATCCACCGCAACTCGAGCAGCCGGAAACCGATCCCACGGATGGGAAGATGAGAATCCTGATTGCCGAGGATGAGCGAAAGATCTGGAAGCATCTGAAGGCAGCCCTGCAGGCCGAGGGTTACACGGCCGAGGTGGCGGAGGATGGCGAAGAGGCCCTCTGGTTGGCGCAGAACTATCCCTTCGATCTGCTCGTCCTCGATCTCATGCTTCCCGAGCGTGACGGCATCTCCGTGGTTCGCCAGTTACGACGGTCCGGATCGCGCCTGCCGGTGCTCTTCCTCACTGGTCGTGCAGACGTAGAAGACCGGGTGCGAGGCCTGGACGCAGGAGCCGACGATTACCTGGGCAAGCCCTTCTCGACCCAAGAGCTTCTTGCGCGCGTGCGCGCTCTCCTGCGTCGCCAGAGCCCGACCCTGGCGAGCCGATTGCGCTTCGAGGATATCGAGATGGACCTGGTGGCCCGCACCGTCACCCGCGGCAGCCAGCGCATCGACCTGACCAATCGGGAGTTTGAGTTGCTGCGCCTCTTGATCGAACATGCCCCCAACGCCGTGAGCAAAGCACTCATTCTGGAAAAGATGTGGGATCGCTGTTTCGATTCGGAAACCGCGCTGGTGAACGTCCACGTCAACCACCTACGCCAAAAGCTCCATCTTCCGGGAAAGCCTCCCCTGCTCCAGACGATCCGTGGGATAGGGTTTGCGCTGCGGCCGGCTCCGTCCGCTTCGCCATGAACCGTCGATGGCTCACGGTGACGGCTGCATTCGGCTTGGGATTCCTCGGCGTCTCTACCGCCTTCCATTGGGCCGCCGCCGCACGCGAAGCGCGCTTCCTGAAAACCGCGGAGCATCGGCGCGAGCTTGTCCGATGGGAAGCCGGCTATGCCCTGGCCATGCTGGCCACCTTCCTGGGGATCGGGCTCTTGGTCGCCACCGCCGGCAGACGTCCGCTCCGAGCCCTTCGGCGTCAGCTCTCCCTGCTCGATCCGCAAAGCCCCTGGCAGCGCGTCCATTCCGACGAACGGGATCCCGAGGTCGAGGCCTTGATCCAGGAAATCAACCGGCTGCTCGAGCGGGTCCAAGAGGTTCTGGCCGAAGTCGATCGTTCTTCCGCGCGGCTCGCCCATGAGCTCAAGCTGCCTCTTACCCTGGCGCGTCTCCGGATGGAACGGGTCGTGGATCGCGTCGATCCGGCTATCGCCGAACAGATTGAAGCAGAGCTCGACCGGCTCGGACATCACCTCGAGCGCGCGCTCCTCCTGGCGCGAGCGGAGAAAGGAGGTCTTGTTCTCCGTTGGGAGCGGCTGCGCGTCGATGATCTCATGGAAGAGCTCTTGGAGGGGTTTCGGCTGTTGGCCGAAGCGGAAGGACGAACCCTGGAGATCCGCACGGAACCCGCGGAAGCCGACGCGGACCCCACCTACCTCAAGCAGATCCTTTATAATCTGGTGTCGAACGCGCTGCACCATGGACGCGGCCCGATCTTCCTCCGCCTTCGCCGTGCTCGCGACCGCATCGTGATCCGAGTCGGCAACCGAATCAAGCGGAGCGGAGGAAAGGGGTCCGGGCTCGGCGTCGGGAAACGGATCGTCGCGGCTCTTGTCCACAGCCACGGCAACATGAGGATCGCCTACCGCCTCTTTCGGGAGTGGCACTGCGCTCGGCTCTCCATCTTTCCCAAGACGATCCGCGAAGATTGAGGGGCAAGACGCCCCTCCCCGACACGAGCCAGCCAAGCACAGTCGAGGGGACGGGATCGCGGGCGAGTCCGAAACTTGAAGAAAAGTTAAACTTGTCGTGCCTCCTTTCTTAAAGGGCGCCGTCGTAAGCTCCTCTCAGATTGAAAGAGTGCTCTGGGTGATTCTCACGGGGTCCGCCGGCCGATTGTCGGTGTCTTCTCGGAGGATCGACTCCGAGCGGGAAAGCGGAAAGGAGAGTCGCCATGATCCTTCTCCAAGAGCGCAAGACGCAAGCAATCTGGCATCGACCAGGAAGTCTTTTGGTGGAGCTTTCCGGTGCGGCACCACAAGCGTCCCTGCCGTCGACCGCCCCACTTCCGAAAAGCCGGGGAATCGATCCCTTCGAGGAAGACCCGACCGAGCGACGCGAGCGGACCGCCGGCTGGATGCTCTCCCTCGTTTTTCATGCGGCCCTCATTTTGGGTGCCGGGATCAGCTTGGCCCCCAAGATCAAGCAGGCAGCCGCACCTCTCTTCCCCCCGGCGTCGGTCGACCTCGTGGCGGCGCCGGAACCGATGAAACAGGCTGCTCCGGAGCCTCCGCCGGTCAAGCCCGACGACATGGCGCAAGCGGTGGTGCGCAAGCCGCAGCCGAAGAAAGTAATCATTGCTCCCAAGCCCAAGGCCGCTCCGGCGGTCGCGTCCGCCCCGCGCCCAACCCAACTCGCGCAACCCGACTACCTGCGCAATCCGCCGCCCGTCTATCCTGACACCGCCCGGCAGAAGAAGGAGCAGGGGGTGGTCTACGTCTGGGTGAAGATTTCGCCCGTGGGAGGAGTGGAAACGCTGCGAGTGGTCCGCAGCTCGGGCTTCTCGGATCTCGATCAATCGGCGGCGGTCGCCGTCGAGCACTGGCGCTTTCATCCCGCCCTGGCGGGAGTGAAGCCGGTCGAGTCCCAGGCGGTCGTGCCGGTTCGCTTCTACCTCCAGTAGCGGGAGGACGCCCTTCGTAGAAGGGCTTCCTTGGGCAGTAAGAATGGTTGACAAGGACGCCCTTCCCGGCAAAGAGACCCTTAAGCCGGCACACACGCTCCCGCCATGCCCACGCTTCGCTTATCGCCAGGTGCGATTCTCGCCCTTCTTCTCCTGGTCGTGGGATTCCCTACTCCGGTCTTGAGCGCCGAATCGGGCCCGGGCAGCCCGTCCGAGGCTGCGGCTCCTCCCGCCGAAGCAACCCAACCTGAAGCCGCACCGATGCCCGGTTCTGCCCAAGCTCCGGCGGAGAGCTCCCCCAGCCCCCCCGGGGGAACTCCGGAGGGGACCCAGGAAGGGGAACCGGCAGCGGCTCCGCCTTCCGGTGCGGCACCCGAAGCGCCCACCTCCGGACCGGAAGCTCCGCCCGCCGCCGCCACGCCCGAGACCGCTCCTCCCATCACCATTCCCCAGGGTCCCCTGCCCGGGGGAGAGCTTCCCGCCGGACTTGGCCCGGTGCTGGGCGAGGTCGACGTCTCGGGCGCCACCCCTTATGAGACGGTCGTCCCGGCCGAGGAGCCGGTTGGCGTGCTCGGGCCGGAAATGAGCGTCATGGAGACTCCTCGGACCGTCCAGGTGGTGAACAAGGAGGAGATTCAGACCATTAACGCCCAATCGGTCAACGATCTGGCCGCCTTCGTCCCCGGGATCAACCCGACGCAGATGACCGGGAGCCCCGTCTCGGAGCCGGTCATCCGGGGTCTTCCCGGGACAGCCTACCGGAACGGAATGCTCGTCGGCTTCAGCCAGTCGGCCCAGTGGGGCCCGCTCATGAACATGAACGCCTACGACAACCTCGACGTGGTCACCGGGCCGGTCAGTATTGTCTTCGGCCCCCAGGAGATGGCGGGGGGATTTGCCAACGAGGTCACCAAGCAGCCCTATTTCGACAAGTTCCGGGGAACCGCCAGCTACACGGGCGGCATGTACGACACCAACTTCTGGAACATCGACATCGGGGGACCCATCATCAAGGATAAGCTCGCCTACCGAGCCGACTACTTCGGACAGGACGGCTACGCCCCCTACAACTACTATGACGGAGCCTACCTCCAGCGCCAGTGCGCTCTCTTCGCCCTCTCCGCCAAGCCTTACGACAACCTCTCGATCGACTTCAACACCGAGTTCGACGTCAACCACCTCAACACGGTCGCGGGCCTCAATCGCCCCGACCAAGCCCTGATCAGCGACGGCCTTTATCAGACCGGCTCGCTCGTTGGCTGGTACGGCCCTCCGGGCGTCCTTCACCCGGGGCTCGGCACCGCCCCCCCCGGCGCAGGCTACGCAATGGACTGGGGGCCGCAGGAGCCGATCAGCCGCCGGTCCAACCTCTTCGCCAATTCGGAGAATTCGACCCAGCAGCTCTACTACGTCGCCCAGGCGATCGAAACGCTCAAGATCGACGACAATCTCTCGCTCGTGAACAACTCGATGTTCGAGTACTTCAGCACGTATATCGATCAGGCGATTCCGTCTACCTTCTGGGCTGAGCTGCCGGCGGGCTACGACTTCGACGACCGGCTGGAGATCCGGGCCTCTTTCGATACCCCGATCGGGAAGAGCAAGAAGCCCGCCACCGCCTTCGATCAGACCGCGGAGGAAGAAACTTCCACCTGGAAATTCCACCATGCGATCGATGCCGGCCTCGAGTTCCGCTTCTTCAGCGATACGGAATATTCCGGCGCCTGGCATTCGCCGATCAACATCTGGAACATGACCCAGCCGCTCACCTCGAGGGATTATTCTCCACTGATTCCCTATTCCACGGCGATCTCGGCGCCCTATAGCAACCCGTATCTCACCGACATCCCGGTCCCCGGCTATCCGGGAGCCTACTACAACGTCTTCAACTACCTCTCGACCTCAGACACCTTTTACGAACTCTCGCCTTTCTACCAGCACAAGCTCGACTTCACCGATCAGTGGAGTCTTCTGCTCTCGGCAAGGATGAACGCCTACTTCATCCAAGCCTCCCCGCCGCCGGGAACCCCGAGCGATCTTTCGGCCATCGCCCCTTCTTTAGGTCTTCCGAGCTTGACCCCCACCTCGATGAGCATGGTCCAGCCCGAAGTCTCGATCAGTCCCAGCTACAAGCCCTTCCCGTGGATGACCAACTACTTCACCTTCTTCTACGGGCAGACCACCCTTCTGAGCCAGTTCGGGAGCTTCGCTCCCTCCTATCCCTCTTCCTACTACCATCAGAACAATTTTCTCTACGAACTGGGAACCAAGCTCAACCTCCTGCACGACCGGCTCTTCCTGGGGTTTTCCGCCTACATGCAGAGCGGCTACATCCCCGCGCAGGTCATCCCCGGGGGGCCGATCGCCACCGCCCAAGCGGACATCAGCGGGATCCAGCTCAACGGCAGCTACCAGCCCAACCGGAACTTCTGGCTCAACTTCGGCTACGCCTACATCGCCGCACAGGAGCAGTGGGCGGGACTCTCCCAGGGTCCGTTGGCGGAGCAGCCCTACTCGACCTCGGTCGCACGTCAGTACAGCCTGCCGGTCGATCCGATGCTCAACATGGCGGCAGCCAACTACCAGTTCATCGGCTTCCCGACCAACTACGGCAACCTGATGGCGACCTACAAGCTCGACAACGGCTTCGGCATCTCCCTCTGGGGGATCACCGAGAGCGGAAATTACATCTTCTACACCTATTCAACCCGGATTCCCACCTGGTATACCCTGAACGCCCGCATCTTTTATGCCGCCAAGCGGTGGGAAGCGAGTCTCTATATCTACAACGTGACCAATGAGCAGTATTGGCTTCCCGGAGCTCCCGGTTTCAGCAACGCACGCTACTTGAACTACGACTACATCGTTGCCCAGCTCCCTTTCTGGATCCAGGGAACGGTTCAGATCAATTTTTGAGGGCTTCCCGTGGCGCAGAAGAAGCCATCCCAGGAGAGCGGTCAAGCGGCCTCTTCGGCCGACGGGTGCGCTTACTTGCGGGAATGGTTTCCCGCAGCTTGTCCCTCGGCGGCGGCCTCCTCATCGGACTTCACGATCAGCTCATCGAGCAGAGGAGCCATCGCGAGCTCCAAGCGAAGAAGGGAAGCCTTGCGAGGATCCCCCTCCCCGCAGCTCGACATTCCGGCAAAGAGGTAAAACGAGAGTTCCTCACGATCCGTCTCGGAGAGCGTGCGCAACATCCGCACGGCAAGAGCCGGATCCGCCGAAACCGCATACGCGGTCAGCATCGCGGCCTCCACATCCTCGATCGCCAACAGCTCTCTTGCTCCCAGAAGGAGCGCGCGCATCGTCGCCTCGGCTTTGGGCCCACCCTCGACCAGAGAGGCTCGAACTTGCCGCAAGAGCGGCCGAAGCCTCTGGTCGAGCAGGCCGGGATACTCGGGAAGCGGGGCTTGGCGCAGGGCAGCTCCGGCGCTCTTGAGTTCCGATTCGAAATAGGAAGGATTTTCGGCCGCCCGGAGCGGGCCTCCGACCAAGGCGATCCCGCACAGGCCGATGCACATCCATTGCTTCCTCATGATCCCCTTCGCTCTTGTCTGGCCTCCGCCATCCCCCATTCTCCGCTGGGGACCGGCGGCAATGCCTTCTCCTCTCCATCCGCCCGGTTCATCGCCCGGACGGCCGAGATTCCACTCTGAACGGCACCTTCTATGGTGGCGGGGAGACCGGTGTTTGTCCAATCTCCGGCAATCCAGAAGTTGCGCCACTCGGTCCGCGGTCCGGGCCGCATCGCGCATGCCTCCGGGCTGAGGGAAGGAGTACCCCCTTGCGCACGATAAAGAAAGGAATGGAGGAGATGGACTTCGGCGGCTCCCGGCAACCGTTGCCGGATCTCCTCCACGACTCGATCCGCAACGGCCTCCCGCGAAAGCTCTTTCCACGACTGGGCAGCGCTGATGACGACTGCGTAGGCATGGCCGCGAGTCGCCGCCTTCCCCAAGATCTCTTCACGGCAAAAGAGCCAATGGACGGGCGAGTCGAGGAAGCCGACTACGATCTCCCGGGTGAGCGGCCGATCCGTCCAGAGGTAGAGGTTGAGGATCGGTTCCTCCCCGATGGAGCGGCAGATCTTTTGCAGTGCGCTTCCCTCGGGCAGGAGGGAGCGCAGGGCGTTCCACGGGAGGGCGCTGACCGCCTGATCGACCTCCCCGCGCTCTCCGCAGGCATCCTCGATGGCCTCCAGCCGGCCGCCGGAAAAGAGGAGCCGGCTCACCGGGGAACGACAGGAGAGGCTCCCTCCACAAAAGCGCAGAAGTCGTTCGCACTCCTTGGCCAATAGATCGCCGAGATCCCCTCGGCAAAAGACCAGGGCTGAATCCTTTCGGCTCCCCAAGAGAGACCGGCGGATGACGGCCACCAGCATCCGGGCCGACGCGCGGGAAAGATCCTGGTTGCAGGCGGCCAGGCAGAGGGGCTCCCAAAGTGCCCGGACGATCCCTTGCGGCTGCTTTCTGCGCCGAAGCCAGCGTTCCGCGGTTTCTTCGGGGAGAGGAGCCCGACCGAAAAGCAACGAGCCGATCAGCCGGATTGCCGCCCAGCGATCTTTCCACGAGATCTCGCGATAGCCGAGAAAGGCTCCCAGAAGATGCCAAGGAGAAGGGAGAGGCCAAGCTTCCAGGAGGCTTTCGCCCGCTGCACCGCGAAAAGGAATCCGGAGCGGATCGATCCAGAGTAACTTCTTCTCCGCACCCAAGGAACGGAGCAGACGGAGAGTCTCCCGGTAGCAGCCCATGAGGAGGTGCTGCCCGGTATCGAGCCTCTCGCCCGACTTTGCCTCGAGGAAGCTCCCCGCCCGGCCGCCGACTTGCGCTCGCGCCTCCCGCAGCGCAACTCGATCTCCGGAGAGCGTGGCCTCCACTGCGGCCGCCATGCCCGCAAAGCCGGCTCCCAAGACCATCACCCGCCGGGGAGGATTCCAGGAGAGACGGCGCTGACGGGAAAAGGCAAAGAGCGCCGCAGCCATCCTTCCGGCGCGCTCGAACTTTCCCATCCGGCTTGCGCCGGAGAAGATCCGAAACTCCGCCTTCCGAATCTTCTCAAGGATGGCTTCGTAGACTGCTCGCATCGCCTCGGAGGCGACGAGCCTCCGCTGATCCTCGGGATGAATCCACCGATGTGACCGAGCAAAATAGTGCTTCGCACGAAGGTATTGAAAGAGGCAGAGGTCGTGCATCTCTTCGCTCCACCTCCCGAGCAGAACATCCTCCACGCCGAGACCGAATTCGGCGAGCTCCTCCTCCGGCAGGTAAACCCGGCCGACGGCAGCATCCTTCTGGACGTCGCGGAGAATGTTCGTGAGCTGAAACGCCATGCCTAGGTCCTCGGCGTAGCAACGGCTCTCGGGTCTGCGGCAGCCGAAGATCTCGATGCTCACCAGACCCACCGCACTCGCGACCCGCCGGCAATAGACTTCGAGCTCGGCAAAAGTTCGATACCGGCTCTGCCGGAGATCCATCTCCACGCCGTTCACGATCTCCTCGAGCGGTTCTCGAGCAATCCGGTAACGGCGAACGACCGAGGCAAGCTCTCTGCCGAGCGGGGAACGGGGCACATCCCGGTAGGCCCGCTCGATCTCGGCACGCCAAAATGCCAACCCCTCCTGCTTCTGACCAAGGGAGAGGGAAGAAGAATCGGCCACGTCGTCCACGAGCCGGCAGAACCCATAGAAGACAGACATCGCCTGCCGCGTCTCCCGCGGGAGGCAGAAAAAGGCGGCAGCCAGGTTGGAACCGCTGCGTGCCGTTAACGCCTGCCCTGTCTCCGCTTCCATCGCTCGCGTCTCTTTCTGGCGATTCCTGAGAAAATCCCGAGAACGGACTTCGGTTTACCCTCTTCACGATCGAAACGGAAGAAGAAGCCGATCGGTCGATCTTCCCCTGTGACTGAAAAACGCCGCGCAAGCCACAGGAGAACGCTTAGGAGACAGGGAGGCTGGACGCAAAGCTTGTGTTTGTCTCCGCCGGGGGAATAATGAGCCGTGACTGCCGGGTGACACCCCGTCGGGAGCAGATTTCCGTTTAAGCTTATGGGACAGATTTCCGACTTCCTCGATCGAGAGTTCCGCCACTTCAACGCCGCCGCGCTCGTCGACGCCGCACGTGCCTATCAAGCTCACCTCTCCGCGGGGGGCAAGATGCTACTGGCCTTGGGAGGGGCCATGAGCACGGCGGAACTCGGGCTTTCCCTGGCGGAGATGATTCGGCAGGACAAGGTGCACGCCATCTCCTGCACGGGAGCCAACCTGGAGGAGGATCTTTTCAATCTGGTCGCTCACGACTCCTATGTCCGCGTTCCCCACTACCGGGAACTCTCTGCCGCAGATGAGGAAGACCTCTACCGCCGCCACCTCAACCGGGTCACCGATACCTGCATTCCGGAAGAGGAAGCGATGCGGCGGATCGAGGCGGTCGTTCTCGAGGAATGGATCCACGCCGACCAGAAGGGCATACGCCTCTTTCCCCATGAATTTCTCTGGAATGTGCTCCGCTCCGGCCGGCTTCAGTCTTCCTTTCAGATTGACCCGAAGAACAGCTGGCTTCTGGCCGCCATGGAGAAGGATCTCTTGCTCATTGTTCCGGGCTGGGAGGACTCCACCTTGGGGAACATGTACGCAGGGCACTGCTTGAAGGGAAAGATCCGTGATCCCCGCACAGTCCGAAGCGGGATCGAGTACATGATGCAACTGGCCGACTTCTATCAGCACACGAGTCCGCGCCATTCCCTGGGATTCTTTCAGATCGGCGGTGGCATCGCAGGCGACTTCCCGATCTGTGTCGTGCCGATGCTCCACCAGGACATGCAGGTGGAAAACGTCCCCTACTGGGGATACTTCTGTCAAATCAGCGACTCGACGACGAGCTACGGCTCCTACTCGGGAGCCGCTCCAAACGAGAAAATCACCTGGGGGAAACTGGATTCCTCCACGCCCAAATTCGTGATCGAGTCTGACGCCACGATCGTTGCTCCGCTCCTCTTCGCCTACGTGCTCGGTCGATAATTCGGCCTTCTGCCTTTCCAAGCCATGGACGCGGCTTGCGGTTGGGAACTCCGAACGGCGATCCTGCGGATCAACCTCTTTCAGCTCTTCAACACGGCCTCCTTTACGCTCGTCAACGGGGTGCCGATGATTCTCTTTTTTCGGGAGTTGGGAGCCTCCGACTTTTTGCTGGGAGTCGTTGCCTCCCTTGGCCCCATACTGAATCTCCTGCAGATCCCGGCGACGCGCTACCTGCCCCGGATCGGTTACCGGCGCCTCGTGGTCGGAGGCTGGTCGATTCGCACCTCCTTTATCGCCGGCATGGCGCTTCTCCCTTGGGCGGTCCCTCTGCTGGGCGGCAAAGCCGTATCGATCACGATGCTTCTCTTCCTCTTTGCCTATAACGCCTCTCGCGGAGCCTCTCTCTGCGGCTTTCTCCCCTGGATGACTTCTCTGGTGCCAGACGGCTCTCGCGGCTGGTTCCTAGCCCGTGATCTCTTTTTCTCGGCTGTCGCAAGCGTGATCATTCTGGCTGGCTCCTTCCTCCTCTTCCGCAGCCACACCTCCCTCTCGGCCTTTTCCTGGACCTTCTGGGGGAGTTTTGCCGCCGGGCTCTGCAGCCTATGGCTGCTCAAGCAGGTGCCGGACGTCCCAGTTGCCGCGGCGGACCAGCCCCGGAAAAGGCACGCTGGGAAGCGCAAAGGAGACCACAGACTTTTTGATCTGATGGGCTTTAATCTTTTGACGGCGAGTTCCCTCTCCACGGGCGCCGTCTTCTGGGTGCCTCTTTTGCAACGAGAACACCAGTGGACCCCTGCCGGCGTCCTCGGCCTTTTAGCCAGCCAAAGCGGGCTCGTCCTACTCAGCCTGATGTTCCTGCGCAACCAAGTCGATCGGTTCGGCAATCGCCCCGCCCTTCTCGCCGCGATCCTGGCGATCACAACCAATTTTGGCCTCTGGCTGGCGATTGCCGCCCGTCTACTCCCAGTTCATCCGATCACCCTGACGCTCGTCGTTGCCTCTTGGGGGATCGGATTTTCCTGCTTTCAAGTCGGCAATGTCCATCTGGCTATGCAGCTCGCGCCTCGGGAAGGCCGGAGTGAATATTTTGCCCGCTTCAGCGTGGTCAACAGTCTCGCTCTCGGAATAGGTCCTATCCTCTGGGGAGCCTTTCTCGGTTCCTTTTCGGCTTGGAAGCTGCGCATCGGCTTCGCAGAAGCCAACCCGTATGTCTTTCTCTTTCTCTGCTTGTGCCTACTCGTTGCCGCAAGCCTCTTCTTCTTGGCTCGTCTTCCCGGTGGGAGGCTTCCGGAATGCTCGCCCGCACCATGAACACCCCCGCGCGAACCCGATCTCCCCGACTGCGCGAAAACTCTTTTTTGCTCCCTTGATTCCGGGAGACGCGGCAATCTATAGTTATTTTTCCTTTTTCAAAAAACTGTATGATCTTGGCAACCTGTCGCGAAACCCAGCCAGGGGAAACTAGGGTTTCCTTCATTCCCGAGGGAGTCCCTGCCCTGATGAAGCTAGGGCTCGAGGTCGTCCTCGAATCCGGAGCAGGCGAGGCGGCCGGATTCCCCGATCAGGCTTATCGGGAACGAGGAGCGCGCTTGGAAAGCCGCCGTGAGCTGCTTCCTCAAGCCGAGATCCTTTGTCAATTTCATCCGCCGACTCCGGAAGATATCGCCCAACTCTCCCCGGGCGCCGTGGTGATCTCTCTGCTCTACCCCCTGACACGGCTTCCTCTGGTCGCCGAGATGGCCAAACGAGGGCTCACCGTCTTCGCCTTGGACCTTCTACCCAGGATCAGTCGAGCCCAGTCGATGGATGCGCTCAGCTCTCAGACCACGGTGGCAGGCTACCGGGCCGTCGTGCTGGCCGCCTCCTTGCTCCCCCGCTTCTTCCCGATGTTGATGACCCCTGCGGGTACAATTCCTCCCGCTCGTGTCTTCATCATCGGAGCCGGCGTGGCGGGATTGCAGGCGATCGCAACGGCACGGCGCCTGGGCGCGATCGTCGAAGCGCATGATGTTCGGCCCGTGGCCAAGGAGCAGGTCGAGAGCCTGGGAGCCCGCTTCGTGGGCCTGGAGAAGGAAGCGGCGGCCTCGGAGGATTCCTCGGGTTATGCAAAGGCCCAATCCGAAGAGTTCCTCCGGCGCCAGCGGGAGCTCATCGCCGCCCAATGCCAAAAGGCGGATGTGGTCATTACGACAGCACTCATTCCGGGGAAGCCCGCTCCAATCCTGATCGCCAAGGAAGCCGTGGAGCGGATGCGCCCAGGATCGGTAATCGTCGACCTGGCGGCGGAGCAAGGAGGGAACTGCGAACTGACCGAACCCGGCCAGACCGTCGTTCGCTCTGGAGTCACCCTATGCGGCCTCCTTAATCCCGCGTCTGCGCTGGCCCCGCAAGCGAGCCTCTTTTATTCCAAGAATCTCCAAGCTTTTCTCTCCCTCCTCATGAAGGAGGGTGCGTTGCAGATCCAGACGGAGGATCCGATCTTCGGACAAACGCTGATCTGCCGAGCGGGACAGATCGTCCACGAAGGCGTCCGGAAAGCAAGCGAAGCGAGCCCGGCTGCACAGACGGGCTGATCTCTCGCCGCTCGCACGACGCAAGGCATTCCCAAAGAGTCTCTTATGGAACCACAGATCGATTGGCTTACCAATCTCTATGTCTTTGTCCTGGCCTCTTTCCTCGGCTTGGAGCTGATTCACAAGGTCTCCCGCCTGCTCCATACCCCGCTCATGTCCCTGACCAACGCGATCTCCTCGATTGCGCTGGTTGGCTCTCTCTTACTAGCCGGCTCCGGCGATAGCCTGATTGCCGTGATCCTGGGAACGGCCGCCATCACCGCCTCGTCGATCAACGCGGTGGGCGGCTTCCTCATCACGGATCGCATCCTTCGCATGTTCCGCAAGAAGAACGGCAGGTAGGCGATGGTCGATCTCTGGGTTCAGCTTGCCTATCTCATCGCGGCCGCCCTCTTCATCCTCTCCTTGAAGTGGATGAACGAGGTGCGGACAGCCCGCTTGGGGAACTGGGCAGGAACGATCGGAATGGCCATCGCCGTCGTGGCCACCCTCGGCAAGCCGGAAATTCATAGCTTCCTCTGGATCGGCGTGGCGCTCGTTCTTGGGACGGCGATCGGGACTCCTATGGCGCTGCTCATGCCCATGACAGCAGTCCCGCAGAGAACCGCTCTTTCGCATGCGTTCGGCGCCCTAGCGGCCGGCCTCGTGGGCACTGCGGAATACTACCTCCGGGGGAGCTCCCTCGGAGCAGGGGCAACCGCCATTCTCTGCGCGGAGGTCCTGCTCGGGTTTCTGACCTTTACAGGCAGCCTTCTCGCCTTTGGAAAGCTCCACGAGATCCTGCCCACCCGACCCATCCTCTATCCGGGACGACACTTCGTGAGCTTCGCGGTCTTGGGCCTGGCGATCCTTACCGCCCTCTGGCTCGCTTTTGTGCCGACCGCTCACGGGGTCCTCTTTGGGTTCTTCATCGTCTTGGCCCTCCTCTTCGGCGTCCTTCTTGTCCTGCCGATCGGGGGAGCCGATATGCCGACCGTGATCTCCATCCTCAATGCCTACGCCGGCCTGTCCGCTTCGTTCATGGGCTTTCTCCTCAACAACAAGCTCTTGATTCTGGCCGGAGCACTGGATGGGTCCTCGGGCTTGATCCTCTCCATTCAAATGTGCAAGGCGATGAATCGCTCTTTCCTCAACGTCTTATTCGGGGCGGTTGGCCATGTCGTCGAAACCGCGGCGCCCCATCGCGACGGGAGGTCGATCCAGGGCTACACCCCGCAGGAAGCGAGTACGATCTTCGAGGGAGCCCGCTCCGTCGTGATCGTACCCGGGTATGGAATGGCGGCAGCCCAGGCCCAACATGTGGTCAAGGAGTTCACCGACCGGCTCAGCTCCCGCGGGGTCGACGTAAAGTTCGGGATCCACCCGGTGGCCGGCCGAATGCCGGGACACATGAACGTGCTGCTCGCGGAAGCGGACGTCTCGTACGACCGGCTCGTCGAGATGGAACAGATCAATCCGCTCTTTCCCGAAACCGACGTAGCGATCGTCGTCGGCGCCAACGACATCACCAACCCGGCGGCTCGCACCCGTCCGGAATCCCCTCTCTATGGAATGCCCATCTTGGAAGTGGATAAGGCGAAGACGATCCTCTTCATCAAACGAAGCCTGGCCACCGGATTCTCCGGCGTGGACAATGATCTCTTCTACCTCCCAAAGACGATGATGGTCTTCGGCGACGCCAAGAAGATCCTCAACGAACTGATCGCAGCGCTCTGACCCTCCTTCAGGGAATCAAGACGATCTTCCCCAAGGCTCCCGGTTCCAGAACCCGCCGATGAGCCAAAGGCGCCTGCTCCAGCGGGAGCTCTTCCCTCACGACCGGCCGAAGCGTGCCATTCTCCAACCCCGCCTCAAGCGCGGCGCAAAGACTCGTCCTCTCCTTCTCCGAGGCGCGAAAGAGGGAAACCCCCATGACGCAGGCCTCGCGGGAGAGGAGGGCGCGAGGATCGATTTCGACCGAGCCACGGGAACCGATCACGACCGCCCGCCCTCCGACGGCGAGGAGATCGAGGTCGCGGCCAAGATGGACGTTCGCCAGCATTTCCAAGAGAACGGCAACCCCTTCCCCTTTCGTCCACGCCCTCACCTCCTCTCCATGCGTTTCCGAGTGGTGATCGACGACCAGTTCGGCACCCAGTTCCCTTGCGAGCTTGCGGCCTTCCTCCGACCCCGCCGACGCAGCGACGCGGCAGCCGGCCGCGGTGGCCCATTGAATCGCGGCGATGCCCACCGCACCGCTCCCTCCATGAATGAAGACAGGCTCGGAGGCCAGCGCCCTGGCCTTTTGGAAGAGAGCGCGGTAGGCCGTTGCGTACGGAATGAAGATCCCCGCACCCTGCGCGAAAGAAACCGATTCGGGAAGCAGTCCGGTCTGCTTCTCCTCGCATAGCGCCAGTTCGGCATAGGTCCCGGTGAGGCTGCCCCCAAGATAAACCCGATCCCCCGGCTTCCGATGGGAGACCGCTTCTCCGACTCTTTCGACCAAGCCCGCAGCATCCTGTCCGGGAGTATAGGGTAGATCGGGAAGTGCGCCGAAGCGGCCGGAACGGATATAGGTGTCGAGCGGGTTCACGCCGGCAGCCTTGACGCGAACAAGAAGCTCACCTGGGCCCGGCTCCGGATCGGGCACCTCTTCGACCCTCATCACCTCGGGCTCGCCAAACCTATAAACACGAACCGTCTTCATTTGCCCTCTGCTCCGTAGTGCCCGCCGACTTGTCCGGCTGGAATTCTCGATCCCCCGCTATTGCTGCTCCCGCAGTCGAGGGCGAAAGCCTCGAATATGATCCAGGCACTCGGCAATGGCAGGCCCCAAAAACGATAAGCATTCCCGGACTGCGGTTGGCCGGCCCGGAAGGTTGATGATCAAGCAGCGGCCGCGCACGCCGGCGGTCGCCCGGGAAAGAATCGCTGTAGGCACCTTGGCGTACGAGCGGGAGCGCATGATTTCCCCGAAGCCGGGGAGCTCCTTCTGAAGGACTTGGCGGGTCGCCTCCGGAGTCACGTCCCGGGGAGCGGGTCCGGTCCCCCCGGTGGTCAGAGCCAAGGCACACTCCTCCTGATCGGAGAGACGGCGAAGCGCCTCGACGATCTGCTTCTCCTCATCCGGGAGGAGCACGCGAACAAATTCGATCGGCTCGGCAAAGATCTCCTCAACCACTCGCTCGATCTCAGGCCCGCTCTGATCTTCGTAGATCCCGGTGTGAGCCCGATCGCTCAGCGTGATTCGGCCCACTTTCACGAAGCCGTCCTTTCCCCAACCGACTCCTTCTCCTTCTTTAGGAGCCGTACCCCCTCGATCGACATGCCCTTGTCGACCGCTTTGCACATGTCGTAAAGCGTCAGTGCCGCCACCACGACCGCCGTGAGTGCTTCCATTTCGACGCCGGTCTTGCCCACGGTTTCCGCCGCCGCAACAATCCGAATCCGGTCCCGCTCGGGCGTCAAGCCGACTTCTACGTGATGGAGGGGCAGGAGATGACAGAGGGGGATGAGTTCCGCCGTTTTCTTCGCTCCGAGAATGCCGGCGACCTGTGCGACGGTGAGCACATCCCCCTTGGGAAGCGCTTGTCTCCGGAGCTTTTCGACCGTTTCCGGAGCCAGCTGCAAGAATCCCTCCGCGACCGCACGGCGATTCTGGTCGGCCTTTCCGGTCACTCGAACCATCCGGGCCCGCCCCGCATCGTCCAAATGGGAAAAGGAGTCCGAAGGGGAGAGGGAGTCAGCCTTCATGCAATGGGAAGAAAGGCAAGGAGTTCCTTTGCGGCAAAGCGTCCGCGCCCTTTGGGAAGCCGAGCAAAACCTTGCGTACGCGCCAGCACGGGAACGGAAGCCGAGCCGGTCCATGGCAAAGGGTGAAGCCAGATCGATCCCTCTTCGGAGGCAACTGTCACCGGCCAGAAGGTCTCCCGTGGCAGAGGACCGGAGGAGAGATCCCCAGAAAGGCGTCCGGTCTGCCATGGAACGGCGAAGGGCATGCCGGAGAGCGCATCGAGCAAGGGCTTCACGAAGAGCCAGAAAAGCGCCAGGTGCGCACCTGGATTGCCGGGTAGTCCCAGAACCAGGGTTTGCCCTTGGGAGGCACAAAGGAAAGGCTTCCCCGGCCGAATCTCCACTCCATGGAAATGCACGGCACATCCGAGAGCGGCCAAAGCTTCGGAGACGAGATCGGCCTCGCCTGGCCCCAGCCCTCCGGACAGGACAAGAACGTCTGCTTTCGGCATCCACTCTTCGATCGCCCGCTCCATCTCCACTCGAAGATCCCGGATCCATCGTTGTCCCATCCTCTCCCAGCCTCCCCGATCCCATAGCGCAGCCATCATCGGACCGTTGACGTCGTAGATCTTCCCCGCCGGCAGAGACTCTCCCGCCGGAGCCAACTCGTCCCCGGAAAGGAGATGCGCCAGCCGGAGCCGGCGGAAAACCAAGGCCTCGCTCTTGCCCAAGCTTGCCAGGAGGCCGATCGGGCCCGCCCCGAGCCGAATCCCCGGAGTCAGTAAAAGATCGCCCGGTTTGGCATCCTCTCCCCTAGTTTGGATATTGAGGGATTCCAATGGAGAACCAACGCGGATCCTTTCATCGGAACGCTCGACCTCCTCTTGCCTCACCACGTGGGTGGCCCCCTCCGGAACCACGGCACCCGTCAAGATGCGTACGGCTTGCTTTGGAAGAAGCGTCCCGGAAAATGGCCGGCCCGCCTCGGAGGACCCGCAGACAACGAGTAGACCGGGAAGATCTTCGGCGCGCACGGCATATCCATCGACCAGTGCGCGGGAAAAAGGAGGAAACGGAGACTCCGCTCGAACCTCTTCGGCCAGCACCCTTCCCGACAGACTACCCAACGGGGCTTGTTCGGTCCCGATCGGCTTCGCCAAGCTTCCCAGGATGCGCCATGCCTCTTCCGCCGTCACCATTGCTCTCAAGAAAGCCTTTCGCGTCTGCCGTGCGCAAGCCGAAAGGAGGAAGAGACCTCCATTCCCGCCCCTTGCGCTCACGATCAGGGAAGCATATTCTCGGATCATGGACGAGAAGAAGAATAGCGCTGGTCAGTGGTTTGTCTTTGAAGCCCGCCTCCGCGAACTGCGGAGGTTTCTTTGACGCCGATCACCTTCTCGCCGAGCGTCAGCAGATCGAAGATCGCATGGCTTCCGCCGGATTCTGGACGAACCGGGAAGAAGCAGAACGGACCATTGCTCGCAACAAGGAGATCCGGGCCCGGTTGCAGGATTTAAGCAGCCTCGAGCGGCGCGTCGCGGATCTACGTGCTCTCGAAGAGCTGCTCGGCGAACAGCCCGATTCGGCGCTCCAGGATGAGTTCGTCCGCGAATTCGCCGACACCGAATCGCACTTTGCCGAGGCGGAGCTGCGCCTGCTCTTGGCGGACCCTCTCGATGCGAAAAACGCCATTCTCGGCATCCATGCGGGAGCCGGCGGCACCGAGGCTTGCGATTGGGCCTCCATGCTCCTCCGGATGTATCAGCGGTATGCGGAGCGGCATGCTTTTCGTTTCGAAATCCTCGATCTTCTTGCCGGCGAGGAAGCGGGAGTAAAGGCGGCGACCGTTTTGATCGAGGGCTCCTACGCCTATGGCTATTTGAAGGGCGAGAGAGGGGTGCACCGACTGGTGCGCATCTCTCCGTTCAATGCCCAGGGGAAGCGCCAGACGAGCTTTGCCTCCATCGACATCGTCGCCGAGGTCGACGAGGAGGTGGCGATCGACATCCCCGCCTCCGAATTGAGGATCGACGTCTTTCGGTCCGGCGGCCACGGAGGACAGGGAGTCAACACGACCGATTCCGCCGTGCGCATCACGCATCTGCCGACCGGGCTCGTCGTCACCTGCCAGAACCAGCGATCCCAACTCCAAAACCGGGCTACGGCTCTCCGGGTCCTGCAATCCCGCCTCCACGAGGTGGAGTTGGACCGGCGGAGGGCGGAGCAAGAGCGCATCTACGGCGAGAAGGGAGAGATCGGCTGGGGGCGCCAGATTCGCTCCTATGTGATGCAACCCTATCAGCTCGTGCGCGACCTCCGCACCGGGGAAGAGAGTTCCGATATTCATGGGGTTCTCGACGGGGATCTCGAATCCTTTCTTTCGGCGTTTCTCAAGGGAAAGAAGCGCTCCTCTCCGGCGGAGGACGAGCGATAGCCGCTAGCGTATGGGGTAGTCGTGCTCCGTTCTCTCCGCGTCGAACACCTCCCCCTGATCGGCTGCCTCGAATGGGAGCTTGAGCCTGGTTTCACGGTCATTACGGGCGAGACGGGGACCGGGAAATCCCTCCTGCTCGGGGCCTTGAGCCTTCTCCTCGGCAATCGAGCAGACCGATCCCTCCACCTCGACGGAGAGAAAGCCTGCTTGGTCGAGGGAGAATTTCTCTTGAAGACCGAGGCGGCGGCAGCCTTGACCCCCTTGCTCGAGTCGAGCGGGATCGATGCCTGCGAAGAAGGCAGACTCCTGGTCAAGCGAACCATTCCGTCCTCGGGAGGGAGCCGCCAATTCATCAACGGCTGCTCGACCACTCTGGCAGTCTTACGACGGCTCGGCGAAACCCTGCTTGACCTCCACGGACCGCATGAGCACCAGTCTCTCCTTCAGCGCAGCGCTCAACTCTCTCTCCTGGATGCCTTCGGCGGCCTGCAGCAGCAGGTCGCTCAACTGGGGGACGCCTTCGAGCAGCTCGAACTCGCGCGAAGCCAGGAACGGATCTTCACCGATCCTGAGAGGGAACGCCGGCGCCTGCTCCTGACGGGCATGATCCAGGAGATCGAGCAGGCGGCGATCCGGCCCGAAGAAGAGGAGGAAATCAACCGGGAGCTTGGGCTCGCGCAACATAGCTGGAAGCTGCTCGAGTTGATCGGCGAGCTCGATGCGCTCCTTTTCGGCGAGGAAGGCTCTCTGGATCGGTTGGCCCGCGCACGCCGACTTCTCGCCGGCTGGTCGAGCCTGGACGCTACCGGCGCCGGCAAAGCCGGAGAGCTCCTGGAAGCCGCAGCCGTCGGCCTCCGGGAGATGGAGGCGCTCCTCATCCGCTATCGAGATCGATTAGATGTGGATCCCGATCGGCTAAACGCTCTGGAGGAACGTCGGAGCCATCTCGAAGGCTTGAAGCGAAAATATGGGCCCACTCTCGCCGACGTGCTGCTGACCCTCCATCATGCAGAGAGAGAGCTCGAGGACGAAGAGGCGGAACGACGGCAGCACCGCGAGCTTGCGGAAAAGCGGCCCGAACTGGAACGCCGCTTCGAGGAACTCCTTCGGACACTCGGAGGAGAGAGGCGGCGCGTGGGAACCATCCTCGCCCAAAAAGTATCCGCCGCGATGAGAGAACTCGGATTTCCCCGCGCGGATTTCCGGGTGGAGTGGATGGTCCGTCCGCAGCCGGGACGGAGAGGAGCGGAAGAGGTCGAGTTTCTTTTTGCCGCCAACCCCGGCCGTCCGCCCCTCCCCCTCCGCGAGACCGCGTCGAGCGGAGAAATGGCTCGCGT
>NZ_CABFVA020000003.1 GCF_902143375.2 Methylacidimicrobium tartarophylax
GCCGCATCGTGGCAAGCTCTCCGAAGTCTAAGCCCGACGGCCTGCTCATCGCCTGGGATCCATCCTCCACCTTCCCGAAGAGATTCCTTGTTGGGAAAGGCGCAATCGCCAAATCGACTCACATCCGGAAGCGGGGAGGCTCCATCCGTCGCTCGATGTCGCTGCGCGAAAGGTAAAGGTCTTTCGTCAACAGTTCCCGGACAGTCCAGGGACATGTTTGCGACAGGTCCTCTTTCGCTATGGGCCGCGCCATCTCTCGGGATTTTACGATGAGCAACTCGGAGGCCGAGGAGTATGCTTCCGCAACGGTGTCCTCCAGTTGGTGTTCGAGGCTTGGGTTGTCCTCCAAAAGATCCACCAGTCGCATACGTTGCTCAATGACCGTAGCCTTCCAGCCCCAGCCTTCTCTCTCTGGATCCCTGGTCAGGTAGGCGATACAGAGGAGATGTTGCATCAAGGTCACGAGCCGGCTCTTCAACTGGCTGCGCTCACTTCTTCCCAAAGTTTCCACCTCCTCGATCAGATCGTCGATGTCCAACTCGGCGAAGCGGCGCTCGCGCAGGAGCCGAGCGGTCTCCACGGTCCAAGCGTAAAAGTCGCGGTCGTAGAGTTTCTGCCTCTTCATGGATTGACGATACTACTGCCTAGCGCCGCCGCCAATCTCTGGTTCGGGCTCCATGGGAATCGTCCGCAACACGTCCTGGATCCGCTCCCGGGCCGCGGCGATCCCATGAGACTGGGCGAAGTCGTTCCAGTCGCTTCCCGGCTCGCCCGGCCCGAACGGGGGAAGCGTGAAGAAACTTCACACCCGGCGAAGCCAGACCATTCGCCAGCGCACCAGAGTAAAAAACCTCGACCCAATCGATCTTACGTCAATTACATCCGTGAAACAGCGAAGAGGCAGAATCTTCTTTGCCATGAGAGCACCCGCCGACGCGGCCAGACACGGGCCTCTGCCGCCCCCTTAATGCCGGAAGAGCCCCAGCGCCAAGAGCGAAAGCATCAACCCCATGACCCAGGAAAACTGCGTCCGCAGCGAATGCTCCAGCCGCTCGAAGCGGGCTTCCACCCGTTCGAAGCGCTGGTCGACGCGCTCAAAGCGCTGGTCGATGTCGCGGCGCAACCCGTCGAGCTTGGTCTCCACCAGGGTTAGCCGCTGCTCGACGGTCCCCAGCCGCTTGTCAATCTGTTCGTAGGCCCCTTCCAAGTGGGCCATCCGCGTCTCTATGGTGTCGGTGGGCATGCCTTCCCGTGGGACGATAGATCAGCCCTGCGCAACCGGCAAGGCCTCCGCCCGGCGATCCGGATTGCCTTTCCTAGGGAAATCCCTTACAAGGAGTGGCCACGGGTGCCCGGAAGGCCTCGGCCTTCGGGTAGCCGGATAGCAGCAATTTCATGGATACTGCCGACTCTCTGGTTCCGATCATCCTGGCGGGAGGGGCGGGAACCCGTCTCTGGCCTCTCTCCCGAAGGGGGAGACCGAAGCCTTTTCTGGAGCTGCCGGACGGCCGTTCCCTCTTTGCGCGGGCTCTTGCCCATGCCCGCTCTCTTCCCGGGGCGGCAACGCCCCTCACCGTCCTCCATCGGGACTACCTCTTCCAGGCCAGAGATGCGGCGAACGGCGCCGGGGAGGAGGCGCTCCGCTATCTGCTGGAGCCGATCGCGCGGAACACCGCCCCGGCCATTGGAGCCGCGGCGCGCTGGCTGAGCGAGCATTCGGGTCCCCAGACCGTTCTCCTGGTCCTTCCGGCCGATCACCGGATCGAGGAAGGACCCGCCTTTGGCAAGGCGGTGAGCCAAGCGGTGGAGTTGGCGCGGCTCGGGTACCTGGTCACTTTTGGGATCGTGCCGAAGAGCGCCCATACCGGCTATGGCTATATCGAGCGGGGCGAGGAGATCGGAAAGGACGCGGTACTCGGCCATGCGGTCTCCCGCTTCATCGAGAAGCCGGATCGGGCACGGGCCGAGGGTTTTGCCGCTTCGGGCCGCCATTTCTGGAATGCGGGGATCTTCTGCTTTCGGGCCGATGCGCTCCTCGCGGCTCTCGAAGAGTGGGCCCCCGAGATGGCCCAGGGGATCGAGCGCTGCGTGGGCGGGATCCAGGAAAAGGATGGCGTCGTGGAGCTTCCCAAGGAGTTTGGGTCCCTTCCGTCGCTCTCCTTGGATTACGCCGTCATGGAAAAGGCGCGCAAGGTCGCCGTCGTTCCCGCTCCCTTTTCCTGGAGCGACGTCGGTTCCTGGTCGAGCTATGCCGACCTGCTCCCCGCCGATGCGCGGGGGAATCGGGTCGTGGGAGAGGCGCAGCTCCGGGATGCCGAAGGCTGTGTGGTCTATGCCCCGGACCGGCTCGCCGCCGTCCTGGGGGTGCAAGACCTCCTCGTGGTCGACACGCCCGACGCCCTCTTGATCGCGGCCAAGGATCGGGACCAGGAGGTCGAGGCCGTGGTGGCCGAGCTCCGGAGACAGGGACACCCGGCTCATCTCCTCCACCGGACGGTCCACCGACCCTGGGGGACTTATACCGTCCTCGAAGAGGGCTCGCGCTTTGCGATCAAGCGGATCGTCGTCCGCCCCGGAAGGGCGCTCTCGCTCCAGATGCACCATCACCGGAGCGAGCACTGGGTCGTCGTCTCGGGCACCGCCAAGGTGACACAGGGAGAGGTCGAGCAGCTGATCCGTCCGAACGAGTCGACCTATATCCCGGCGGGCATCTCCCACCGGCTGGAGAACCCGGGTTTGATCGACTTAGTGATCATCGAGGTACAGTGCGGGGATTACGTGGGAGAAGACGATATCGTCCGCTTCGAGGACCGCTACGGGCGCGCTTGACCGGCGCGCTCCAGGCGAACCGCTTGAGAAAACCCGCTTGCTTCGCCGTCCACGGGATTCGATAAAGGAGGGACCATATGCGGGAGCTCTGGAAGGTTCTCCAATTCTCTGCGCCCTTTCTGCGCAGACATTGGAAGATCCTGGCGGCGGGCGTGCTCACGGGCTTGGTCTTCGCCTCGATCAACGGCACCTATCTCTTCGTGCTCAAGGCCGCGATCGACAACTTCCTCGGCACGCCCGGCCAGGGCGCACCGGCGGATCCCCACCACGTCCATCACTCGCGGGAATCGGCCATGCAGGTCCTGCGGCAGTGGCTGCCGATGATGGGGGCGCCCCTGGACGCGAAGCGAGTCATCGGGGGCCTCCTGCTCCTTCCCGGGGTCGCGCTCGTTCGCGGGCTTTTCCGACTCAGCAACGCCTATTTCATGAACCTGGCTGCCGGACGGATCGTGGCCGACCTCCAGACCGCGATCTTGCAAAAGCTCCACGCGCTCTCGATGGACTTCTACCATCGCTCGACGACGGGGGACCTCTCGGTGCGGATCCTCAACGATACCCAAGGCTTCTACCAGTCGATCAGCATCCTCTTCACCGACGTCACCAAGGACCCCTTCACCCTGCTGGCGATCCTCGTTGCGTGCGCGGCCATCGACTGGCGGCTCACCCTGGTCGCCGGCCTGCTCATCCCGGTCTGCATCATCCCGGCAGTGATGCTCTCGGGTAAGGTCCGCAAGAATGCGGCCAAGATGGTCTCGACGGCGGTCGACCAGAGCAATCTCCTCTTGGAGTCGGTGGCGGGGGTTCATGTGATCAAGGCGTTCTCCTTGGAAAAAAGGAACGCCGACCTCTTCCGGAAGCAGGCGAATGACCTGGCGCGCCAGAATGCGAAGATGAACACCTCGAGCTCGCTCGTGAGTCCCTCGATCGACGTGATCGCGAGCTTCGCCCTCTCCCTTCTGATCCTCTCGGTCGTCTGGAAGCATGTGAGCATCGCCAATATGGCGGTGGTTGCCAATGGAGCCCTCCTCTTCTTTGCCCCGATCCGGCGGTTGGCCGACGCGAATGTGAAGATCCAGGAAGGGTCCATCAGCGCCAAGCGCCTTTCGGAGCTCCTGGAAACTCCGGCGAGCGTCCAGGAAGCGAAGCATGCCAAGCCGATCCGGGAGTTCACGGAGGCGGTTTCCTTCGATCAGGTGACCTTTCACTATGGCAACCGGCTCGTCCTCGACAAGGTCTCCTTCACTCTTCCCAAGGGGGCCAAGGTGGGGATTGCCGGTCCCAGCGGGGCCGGAAAGAGCACCATCACGAGCCTCCTGCTCCGGTTCTACGACCCGGTTGGCGGGGCCATCCGCATTGACGGCCACGACCTGCGGGAGCTCAAGCTCCAGGATGCGCGGGCTCTCTTTTCCCTGGTGAGCCAGGATGTCGTGATCTTCAACCTGACGGCGGCCGAGAACATTGCGATCGGCAACCCCCAGGCCACGCAGGCGCAAATCGAGGAGGCCGCCCGGATGGCGGGAGCACACGAATTTATCTCCCAACTGCCCAACGGCTATCACACGAAGATCGGCGAACGAGGGGTGAGACTCTCCGGGGGGCAACGGCAGCGGCTCTCCATTGCCCGGGCCTTCGCCCGCAATGCGCCCATCCTGATCCTCGATGAAGCCACTTCGAATCTCGACTCGCACAGCGAGACGCAGATCCAATCTTCGATTGAACTCCTGGAACAGGGTCGGACCGTTCTTTTCATCGCCCACCGGCTTTCCACGCTGGCCGGCTCGGACTGGATTCTCGTCCTGGAAGAGGGCAAGATCGTCCAGAAAGGGACCTATGCCGAACTCCTGGAAGCGGAGGGACCCTTCCGCCGGCTGGCCGAGAAACAGGGCCTCTGCGCCATGGCTGCCTAGCCTGCCCTTCTCCTAAGCTTTCTCCTGCGGCTTGCCGGATCGAAGGGGTGGGGCTAGCCTCAGGAAAATGACGGCGACGGCCTCGGGAGCGCTCAGCTTGGCCGCAGGACTCCTGGTCCTCGCCGCGAAGTTCTGGGCCTACCGGCTTACGGGATCGGTCGCCCTCTACTCGGATGCGCTCGAGTCGGTCGTCAACGTCGCCGGGGCCGCGGCCGCCTTCCTCGCCCTCCACATCTCCGCGGCACCCCCGGATCGCAACCATCCCTACGGCCATACGAAGGCCGAGTATCTTTCGGCGGGATTCGAAGGCGGACTGATCGCGGTCGCCGCGGTCTTGATTCTGTTCGAGGCGGTCCGCAGGCTCTTCTCCCCCGGACCCCTTCCCCGGCTCACCGAGGGGATCGCGATTTCCGCAGCCTCGACGGTCGTCAACGCAGCCCTGGCCGCCTACCTGCTCGCGCAGGCGCGCAAGCAGAGTTCCCCGGCCCTCTCCGCGGACGGGATTCACCTCTGGACCGACGTCGTGACCTCGCTGGGCATGGTCCTGGGCCTGGGCCTGGCCAAGCTCACGGGACTCTGGCTGCTCGATCCCTTGCTCGGGCTCCTTTTGGCGAGCAACATCCTCTGGGCGGGCTACCGGCTGGTACGCGATTCGCTCAGCGGGCTGATCGACGAGGGGCTCTCCCCGGAGATTATCTCCGAAATCGAGGCCACCTTGGCGAAGGAGGGCCCTTCCTTCGCCGAGGTCCGGCGGCT
>NZ_CABFVA020000004.1 GCF_902143375.2 Methylacidimicrobium tartarophylax
GGCTCCCCGCCGATCTCAATCGCCAGCCGCGTTGGTTCTTTTACCCACTTTTGGCTGCGAAACGGCGAAAAAGGGAGCAACTGACCAGGGAGAAGCTGAAAACTATCCCTTGTAAACCAGGCCAGGAAGGCAATCGCTCGCAAAAAAGTCGTCTTTCCCGATGCATTCGGCCCAAAAATGGCGACAACCTTTGGCGCGTGCTCCTCAGAATCGGCATAAATCGGAGCAAGGGAGGCATCCTCGTCCACTCCGGCTCTCGATCGCAGGTCGATGATTTGGGATGGACCAATGGAATAAAAGTTTTCGATTTCCAACCGGAATATCATGGTTGTGCGTCGAGTATACGGTAGCTTACAACAAAATGTCGTCTATTTGGCGTGTATACAAGCAGAGTTTGCGCGGCAATCGCCCAGCCGACGAGATTAGGAAATCGCGAGGGCGAGGAGATTAGGCCCGAGGAGTGCGAAAGAGCTGTTTTCTCGAAGACGGAGAGAACGCGCTGACGGAGGAAAAAAGATTACCGCCCCGGCTTCCGAGCGCGGATGAAGGCGCTGATGAATTTCCCCTCCAGGAGTGGCGCCAGGGCCTCCGCATCGAGCTCTGCGGTCTTCAGCGTCTGGAGAAACTCCAGGGCATCGGAGGCGGAATAGCTTCGGGCCGGCTCGATCCGGATGTCGGTAAAACCGGCGGTGGCGAGCTTCGTCCGGTATTCCGATTCCTCCAAAGCCCCGGCGATGCAACCGGTCCAGACCTCTCCGTTTTGGCGGAGTTCGACCGGAAGCGCCCCTCGGATGACGATGTCCGCAAGGGCAATCCGTCCGCCCGGCTTGAGGACCCGGAAGGCTTCCGCAAGCGCTCGATCCTTGTCGGCCGAGAGATTGATGACACAATTGGACAGGATTACATCGACGAAGTGGTCGGGAAGGGGAATGTTCTCGATCTCGCCTTTCAGGAACTCGACATTGTCCAAACCGGCCTTGCGTTGGTTTTCGCGAGCGAGCTCCAACATCTCATCGGTCATGTCGAGACCATAGGCCTTTCCCTGCGGGCCGACCCGCCGTGCCGAGAGGAGAACGTCGATCCCTCCCCCGGAGCCAAGATCCAGAACCGTTTCACCGACCTGCAACTGCGCGAGGGCAATCGGGTTGGCACATCCGAGAGAGGCGGCAAGGGCTTCCTGGGGTAACCCTACTGTTTCTCCCGCTTGGTAGAGGTTCGAGGAAATCGAGCAGCCTCCGGAAGCGGCCGCCGCCTTCCCGCAACAGCAAGCCGATGGACTTGCGTCGCGGCGGACTCGCCGAGCCTCTTCCCCATAGCGGGCTTTCACCAGATCCTGAATCGAGGATTGCTTCTCCACGGCGAGGTCTCCTTGCTATTATTATATTTCCAATATCCTAGAAATGTTCATTCCGTCAACAAGGAAGTGCGTTTCCTCGCGACCGGCCTCGATCGGGATGAGGACGTGGATCGTCTCGATGAGACTCGACAGGGATTCCGAATCCTTAGTAAGGGAGCATCCCGCCCATCGGGCCGTACATCCCGCCCATGGGCCCATACATTCCGCCCATCCCGCCCATTCCCATGCCCATCCCGCCCATTCCCATGCCCATCCCGGAATTCGCTCCCGCCTGACCGCCTTGGTTTTCCGATGGCCGATGATCTGCCCAGAGATGGAGCCAAGTCGCGTGAATCACGGGATAACGATAGCTCTGTTGGCCGATCATACCGGGTTCCACAGCCACGATCCGCCCGGCAACCGTAATCGGGTCTTCCTTCTGAAAGTTTGTGGGATCGAGAAAATCGCGGCTTTCGGCGTAAAAGCGACCGGAACTCTCGATCGTCCTCTTCGGCCGATACGAACCCCATCCCTTGGCCAAAGGTCTTTCCACAATCTGGAGGAAGGAGGCGCTCTTCCGATTCTCAGCCTTCAGGATCGTTCCGCCCAGGATGACAATCTGCCCGATGTAGGCCTCCGGGTTTGCTTGGATCTCTTCGAAGGAAGGTTGGTTTTTCGCCTGTTTGCGATACCAGTTAGGAACCGACTCGCCCCGCGCGCCGAAAAGAGGGCCGAGGAAGAATGCAACCAATAAGCCGCAAGCAGTAAGGAAACCTGGAATCGATCGCCCAAGAGGGGCGGAATGAGAGAGCATGAAAAGAGCGTCCCATAAGAGAGGCTTCTTCACAAGCCCGGCGGCCTCGACAGACGGATCGAACTGCGGAAATCGGGCAGGCTCTGGGGCTTCCCGCAGAGCGAGATCCGAATCACGAAACCAAAAGGGCGAAGGGCACGCCACTCCTCCGCGCGATTGGGTTTGCAAGATCTCCCGGCGAGTCGCATAAGACCTTTGGTCGCCCACTCCCGCCGGTGCGGGAGGGAGGAGCGGAGCTTCCTCGCGATCAGACCGACCATTTTCTCTGCTTGTGCGATCTCTTTTTTCCTTGGCTCCGACGGCCTTCGTGCTCGCCGCCGGACTTGGGACCCGCCTGCGACCTCTGACGGAGGGACGGCCCAAGCCGTTGATTCCCGTCGGTAACAAGCCGCTCATTACCTATGCGTTCGATCAGCTCATCCAGGTCGGCATCGAGGATTTCGTGGTGAACACCCACCATGCTCCGGAAGCCTTCAGGTCGGTCTTTCCCGATGGGCGATACCGGGGCCGTGAAATTCGGTTGCGCCACGAGCCCGTCCTGCTCGATACCGCCGGCGGAGTGCGCAACGTAGGAGATCTTTTCAGGGACCGGCCCTTTCTGATCCACAACGGAGATATCCTGACCGACCTGCCGATCGAGGAGGCCGTCGAGCAGCATCTCGCAGGGGATGATCTGGCCACGCTCGTTCTCCGATCCGCCGGCCCTGCTCTTCGGGTCGGCTTCGATCCGAAGAGACGAAAGGTCATCGACATCCACGGAAGCCTGGAAAGGGAGGATGCGCCTCGATTCCTCTATACGGGCATTGCGGTCCTCTCCCCCGGCTTTCTCCGCTGGATCCCGGTAAGCGGTCCCGTCTCGCTGATCCCCGTCTTCCTCGAGGTGATCCGCCGATCCGGAAAGATCGGGGGAATCGTCCTCGACCGGGGGCGCTGGTTCGACCTCGGGACCCGCGAAGCCTATTTGTCGGTCCACCGCGAACTAAGCCGGAATCCGGGCGAGTGGGCCCCCCTCCGCTGGGTGGACCCTACGGCTCAACTGGCTCCGGATGCTGTTCTCGAAGGTGCCACAGCAATCGGACCACGATGCCGAGTGGGGAGCGGGGCTCTTCTGCGCGACTCGGTCCTTTGGGAAGACGCGGAGGTCGCACCCGGCAGCAGCCTCGAGCGCTGCATCGTCCGCGACTCCCGTCTTGCCAAGGGGAACCTCAAGGACGCAGATGTTTAGCCGCCATTTCTCACAAGCTTGCTCCTGCGGCTTGCACAATGGGCTTGTCTGCTTCGTCGGGCTTGGTTTTCCATCCTTGCAGTATGTCCTCATACAACTCCGGTGGAAAACCGGCGTTGCGCTTCGATTCAAGCCCATTGGCAACGCCTCGGCTACGGGATGGATGAGAAATGGCGACTAGATGATGCTCCTCGATCAGCTCTTGGCGGAAACCGCCCGTCGCTTAGCCCTTGGACCGTTGGACCGGACCTCGATCACCAAGCTGGAAAAGGGAGGATCGGATCGGAGCTTTTACCGGATCCGCATCGAGCCGAAGCGTTCGCTGATCCTCGTCCGCTACGGAGAGAGCCGGCCTGAAAACGCGCGGTACGGCCCCCTGGGAGAGTTTCTCCACTCCTTGGGAGTTCGCTGCCCCCGGGTCTATGGGCAGGATCCCGCGCACGGGCTCCTCTGGCTCGAGGATCTGGGAGACTCCGATCTATGGAGCTATCGCCATGCACCCTGGTCGGAATTGGGACCCCTCTATCGTTCGGCCTTGCGGGAGATCTTCATCCTCCACGCCCGGGGCGCCGCAAGACTCGGAAGGCTATGGACGGAACCTCCGTTCACCCGGGAGCTCTATGCCTGGGAGCAAGCCTATTTTTTTACGAACTGTCTCGGGGGTTTCTTTCACCTGGAAGCGGGCACGCTTTCCCGCCTGTCGGCACTTCCGCGGCTGACCCGGATCGCCGAGGCCCTCCCCGCCTTTCCGCGCCATCTGATCCATCGGGATTTTCAGTCGCAAAACGTTCTGATCCGAGCGGGGCACGCCTATATCATCGATTTCCAGGGGATGCGGCTCGGGCTGGCCTCCTACGATCTGGCCTCCCTCCTCTACGATCCCTACGTCGCCCTCGACGCGAAGCGGAGAGAGGAGCTCCGGAGCTATTATGGATCTTTGTGGCGAGAGGCCTCCCTAGCTCCGCCGGAAGATCTTGGAGAAGCGTTCGATTGGGCGGCGCTCCAGCGACTGATGCAGGCGCTGGGAGCCTACGGCTATCTTGGATTGGTCAAGAAAAAGGCGGAGTTCCTCCGCCACATTCCCGTTGCCTTGCGTCTCCTGGCCGAAGTGCTTCAGAGAATCCCGGGGCTCGATCCGCTCCGGGAACAGGTCGAGCTTTGCCTCGCCGCCCCGCGGTAGAATGTTTGTGAAACAGGCAGGCTGAAGCGACCCGGCCGGAGTAGAGAATTCTTTCCAGAGCGGCGAGCAGCCGGAAGTTCGCAGGTCTCCCCCGCCCTTATCGATAGCACCAGACCCAAAGCTGGTCGGAAAGATCTCCCGATACCCGGGAGTAGCGCTTTTTCTCCGCCTTCGTGAACAGGATCACCCCGTGGCCTCCATGCGCGGCGGCCACCCGTTCGACCGGACGCCAAGTCGAGCTGATGAGCCGGGTCTCGTCGATGTAGATCGCCCCCAGGATGTGGTAGCGAGCCGGCGTACCGCGAAGGTAGATCGGGATCCCGGGCTTTTCGTCGTATTCGGGACCGATATGCTTGATGACAGGACCCTGGGCGGCGGAGCGGGGTGCCTGAATATCGTACCAGTACGCTTTGGATGCCCATGCCGAAGTGCCGAGCGCAAGCCAGATCGCCGCGATCGCAACCGCATGACTCGGTCTGAGTTGCATCACTTCTTATGAAATCGTGACCGCGATGGGAGGTCAAGCTCCGAGTGGCGACGATCGCAAGCATGAGCCGATCGCTCCGGATCATGCGGAGAATCCTTCGGCGGCCCGGCAAGGACAAGGCAGTGGTCCGGCTGACGAACCCGAGGACTTGCGCACGATTGGGAAACCGCCCATTCTTGACGAAAGATCGAAGCCCTAGGCGGATGAACCGCCCGCGGCCACCATCCACGAGCAAAATGCCCTGGACGCCGGACGACGCCGAACGACATACGCACAAGGCGACCACCGTCGCCTTGAAGGAGCTCTGGGCGAAGATCGCCAATGAACGGTTGGAACGGACTGGAGACGAGGCGCGCGCCATCCGGGAAGCCAACGCGGTCGTCGCCGCGCGACACGCGGAAGGCCGCTGGTCGTAACAAAGGGGCTACAGGTAGTGCGAACGGTAATCGTTCCGACGCCATTTTCCGCTTGCGGCCTCCTCGAGGCATCGTGATCGTCCCTACATGACGGCGAAGAAGCTCTACGAGCGCGACTTTTACGCTGGGACGCAGGAGACGGCTCGGCTGTTGCGCGAGAGGCGGTTCGGCGATGTGGATCTGGCTAACCTAATCGAGGAGGTAGAAACCTTGGGGCGGAGTGAGAGGATATTTATTTCACCCGCGCGCAACTCGAGCAGCGCGTGAAGCCTCCGTCCTACCGGATGTAGGCGGCTTTCACAGCGGGTCAGGGTCTTTCGTCTCGGAGGTCTTGCGGCGGCAAGATTGGGTCCGAACGGGGTTGCGGTCGGCGGTGCCGCGCCCCGGACCCTTATCGGCGGGAAGAGGCGGCCCGGCGGTTCCCTTCCCGTTCTTCGAATCCCGGCGCGATCGCCTCAATGAGGGCGTTTCGGATCAGATTGCCAATCGCCTGCATGACATCGACCCTTGCGTTCGAAAGAGATCCGGAGATGCGAGTCTCGGTCGCCACCTCTCTATGGTTGTTTTTCAAAACCTTGGTGACACCGCTTACCGCCTTGAGATAGATCCAGTGGCCGAGGTCGCGCCGCCTCGCCGGGTCTTCTTCGTAAACCTCCATATCCTTGAGGAAGGGCTTCGCGTATCCGTCCATCTCCGTGCCCCGGATCTTCATCTCCGAATAGAAAGAGAAGAGGCCCGATTTCACATCGAACTTACCGTAGGCCTTGAAGAAGTCGCTCATCGCTGCCATCTGCGTCCGCTCGATGGCAATCCGAAGATCGAGATCGGGACGGTTCGTCTCCGAAAGGAATGTGCCCTGGATATCGGCATTTCCGGTGCCCATGAACTTCCCCTGGAGATCAAGGTGGGAGAGCCCTTCCGCCCGCTGATTGCTCAGATTGATGAGCTCCCCATGCGCCCCGGAGAGGAAGAGTTCGTAAGAAGGCTTGGTCACCCGATTGGTGTAAGCGAAGACGCAATCCTCGAGCTTGATCCGGTCGATCTTGAACTTCTGGTCGGACCGGTTGCTCTCCCGTTGTGCCGACCGGGTGACTTTGCGGAACTTCTCCTTCTCTTTTTGGGCCGTGGAGCGCAAGTGTAGGTAGTCGACGCGGAGCCCCTGGACGTTCGCGCAATGGACGACCAAGTCGCTCTTTCGGGCGGAATAGTCCAGGCTGCCGCTGGCCGAGACGATCCCCTTGCGCACCTTGAGGTTCGGATCGCGCGCCAGGAAAGGGGTCAGGGGGATGAGAGAAATCTCCTTGAGGGCGAACTTCGACGCGAGGCGGCTCTTTTCTAGCGAATACGATCCTTCGAGGTCGACGCTTCCGGTGCCCATGAACTTCCCATCCAACTGGATGCTTGCGGGGCCGTCCGCGAACTCGTTGCTGATGTTTTGGAGGGAAATGTTCGTCTGGTCGAGGGAGAGCCGAAAGTTCGGGCGCGCCTCCTTGTCTTCATAGACAAAACAGGCGTCCTTGACCTTCGCGGACTCGATCTTGATCTTCTTTGTGGAATTGTTGACCAGGCTCTTGGAGCTTTTCAGCACCTTGCCGACCTTTTCCTTTTCCTTCTTCGCGGTTTCGCGACGATGGACATAATCGATCTTGAGCCCTTCGATCTCGGCCTGCTGGATATCGAGATCGGAATCGCGCGGGGAATAGTCGACCTTCCCGGCAAGCGAGACGACCCCGCTGCGCACCTGAAAGTTCTGTTCCTTTTCCAAAAAAGGGGTGAAATAGCTCAAGGAGACGCGATCGAGGCTGACTGCGCTGATCAGTCGCTTCTTTTCCATCCAGTAGTCCCCGTGGATGACGATCCCCGCCTCGCCCATAAACTTCCCGTCGAGCGCGAAGTCTCCAGGACCGTCCGCGAACTGGTTGCTGACGTTCTTGAGGGAAATGTTCGTCTGGTCGATGTAGAACCGGAAACCCGGCGTGGCCGTCCTGTCCTCGTAGGCGAAGCGGGCGCCCCGGATGTTCGCCGAATCGATTTTGAATGTTTTTTCCGCGTTGTTGGTCAGGTTCTTGGCGCTTTTCTCGACCCGGGCGGCTCGCTCCTTCTCCAGTTGGACTGTCTCCGGCAGGTGGAGATAGTCGACCTTCAGATCGTCGATGTCCGCCTGCTTGACCTCGAAATGGGAAGAGCGCGGGGCATAATCCACATTCCCCGCGAGGGAAATGGCACCGCTGCGGATCCGAAGGTTCCGGTCCTTTTCGAGATACGGGAGGAAATGGGACAGGAAGATATGCTGGAGATCGACTTCCCCCTTGAGCCGGTTCTTCTCCATCCAGTATTCCCCATGGACAGCGATCTCCGACTGACCCATGAACTTCCCGTCCAGCCCGAAGGACCCCGCACCGTCCGCATACTGGTTGCTGATATTGCGCAGCGAGAGATTCGTATGCTCGAGCGAGAAGCGAACGTTCGGCTGGATCGTCTTGTCTTCGTATCCGAACGTGGCATCGCTGATTTCGACCTTGTGAACCCGGATCTTGGTTTCCGTCTTGTTCCGTAAGCCGGCGGCCTCCTTCATCGCCCGCTTCACCATCTCCCGTTCCGCGACGATCCTTTCGGGAAGGTTCAGGTAGTCGATCCCGATCCCCTTGAGTAGGAGCTCCTCGATGTCGAGGTTCGTCTTCCGGGGTGCGTTTTCCAGGGTGCCCTTGGCGTAGAGAAAGCCATCCTTGCGAACCAGCAGGTTCTTATCGATCAACAAGGGGTTGAAATAAATCAGATCGATATTCGTGAGTGTGAAGCGGCCTTGGAAGCCGGCAAAAGGCTTCTGCAGGAAGTTGGCCCGGCCATCCACGGCAAAGGTGCCCGAATCGAAGACCACTCCTTCGCCTTGCACAGGGGAGGGATAGGCCTGAAAAGCGTTGAGGGTGTTCCGTATGTTTTTCGCCGTGAGGTTGATCCCGTGGGCATACAGGGGTTTGTAGGGTTTGACGTTCACATAGGTGATCTCGCCGTCCCGGATCGTCAGCAGGTTGATTTTAAGGGGGTAGATCGACTGAATGGCATCCTGCCACCCCTTTTTCCCGAAGGGGATCTTGCTCTTCCTCTCCTCATTGAGGTTGTTCACGTCGATGTGAATCGCCGGATGCTCGAATCGGAAACTGGCTACGAGCTTCCCTCTCCAGAGATCATACCAGTGGACGCTCGCATGGATCCGCTTGAGATGGGCCACCGGCGGAAAGGGATGGCTATCCTGCATCAGGAGCAGTTCGTCCAGGTCGAGGGAAAAGGAAAGCGGATGGAAATAGGCACGGCCGACGCGGACCGTGTACTCCTTCAGGTGGCTGTTCATCTGGCGCTCCAAGTACGCGCGGAGGCTTTCGCTGCTGATGAAGTGAGAGAGAACGGTGACCAGGAGAAGAGGGGCCGCGAGAATCGCCCCGATCAGAGCGAGCAGGGGAACCCGGTGCTTGTAGAGGGAGTGAAATCTCATTGTCCCGCAATCTTCTCGGTTAAACTTCTCTTTCTACCCGTCCCTGTCAAAAGCAGGAATATCCTCCTGGAGGTGAAAAGCCGCTTCGATCACCGAAGCCGCCCGGAGGCGGGCGATTCAAAAGCGGCACCCCCTCCCGCCTCCCTGTAGCGATCCTCTACGTCTACGGGGCGTCGACCGCACCTGCCAAGCCTGCTTGTCTCACACGGTTCATACCCGAGGCGGGACGCTGGCTTTCCCCTGGAGTTGTATGACGGCATACGGCGAGGAGCGATAGAAACCCAAGCCCCCCACGAAGCAGCCGGGCACATTTCGCAAGCCGCAGGAGAACGCTTGGGAGATAGGCTGCTAGGCCAAGCGCACCGCCCTGCCCTTCCACGAGAGCAAAGGCTCGGAGCCCCTATTTCGTGGTATAACCGCCGTTGACGAGGATCTTCTGGCCGGTCATCCACCAGCCGTCCGACACCAAGAAACGGATCCACGGAACGATATCTTGGATGTCCGTCAGGCCGGTCTTGGAAAACTTCGAGAGTGCCGCTGCGGTCCTGTGATAAGCGACCGCCTCCGCGGCTTCCGCCGGATAGAAAAAAGGGGTGTCCATCGGACCTGGCCCGATCGCGGTCACCGAGATGCCGCGGTTTCCGAACTCCTTGGCGGCCGCTCGGGTGAAATGCTCCACCGGGGCCTTGGTACCGGCGTACGCCGAGTAGAATGGCGTGAAGGCCCCCAGCAGCGACGTCACCAGGGTGCAGATCTTCCCGTTGTCGCTCAGATGCTTGCCGGCTTCCTTTAGGAAAAAGAAGGCAGCCTTGGCATTGACCGCGCTCATCTGGTCATACTCGGCTTCCGAGATCTCCGTCATCGGCTTCTTGAGGACCTTACCCACCGTGTTGATGGCGATGTCGGGCCGGCCGATCGCGGAGATCGCGTCGGCGAACAGCCGCTCCATGGCCCCCGCCGTGGTCAAGTCGGCACAAAATGCGACCGCTTTGGCCCCCGCAGACTGGATCGCGGCGATGGTCTCGTCCGCGGCCTTCTTGGCAGACGCACTGTTGTAGTGGATCGCGACCGCTTTGGCTCCGTGCGCCGCAAGATCTCGCGCAATGAGGCCGCCCAGGTTTTTCGCTCCTCCGGCGATCAGGACGGTTTTTCCTTCAATCGAGTGGGTACTCATGGAATTGCCAGGTGCGAGCAGGCTAAAACCCTATGCAGAAAAAGAAAAGCGAATCCGGACGGATTCCCGCTCGCCCGCGAGAGCCATGTCTGGCAAGCTTCCTTAGTCTGCCTCTCTCCCAAGCGTTCTCCTGCGGCTTCTTTTCGGATCGGCTGGGTTTTGGTAAGAGTCTCAAGTCATGACCTTCCTTTCGCGCGATGCGACGCTCTTCTTCACTACGGTTGGCGCCGGGCCCGCGGTGGTTCTGCTCCACCCGACCCCGGTGGATCATCGCTTCTGGCTCCCGGTTGCCGAGATTCTGGCTCCTCATTTCCAGGTCGTTCTCCCCGATCTTCGCGGCCATGGGAGATCGGAGGCCGGAGCGGGACCGATCACGGTGGAGAAACTCGCGGAGGATATGTCTCATCTCCTCGACCATCTCGAAATCGACAAGGCGTTTTTCGCCGGCTGTTCGATCGGCGGTTATACTCTGTTTGCGATTTGGCGCGCGATGCCCGCGCGTGCTTCCGGCCTGGCTTTCTGCTGCTCCCGGCCGCAGGGCGATACAGAAGCCGTACGGGCCCGGCGCCACGCGAACATCGCCAAGATTCTCGAGGGGAGGACCGCGGAGTTCTTCGAGGAGCAGCTCCGATCCCTCATCGGGCCGACCGCCCGTCGGCGCTGGCCGGAAAAGGTCGACACGGCCCGGACGATGATGGAGACCGTGTCCGCCGAAGCCCTGGTTGCCGTCCAGGAGGGTCTTGCGGCCCGGCCCGACTCGATCGCCACGGCCCGGACGATCCGCGTCCCCTGCTGTGTTCTTGCCGGCGGGGAAGATCCTGCCAGCACGCCATCCGACATGCGCCTTCTGGCCGAAGAGATCCGCCAGGGCGGCGGCAGTGTGGAGTACGTCGAGATTCCCGATGCCGGCCACTTCGCCCCCTTTGAGCAGCCGGAGCGCGTGGCCCTCATTCTCCAGCGCTGGCTCGACGTGCCAGACAAGAGCGCCAAATAGGAGGGCTACTCGGGCTTCGCAGGATCAAGCCCCGCCTCACGGGCGGCTTCGATCCCGATAGCCGCCCAGTCGACATCCGTCTCCCCTCGAGCGGCCAGCGCCAGGAAGCGATCGCGCAAGGGTCCTGCAAACGGCATCGGGACGCGGAGAGCGTCCGCCGCCTCCATGGCAAGCCGAAGATCTTTCTGCCCCAAGGTCGCCAGGAATGCCGCGGGCCGAACGGAGCGGTTTGCGATCAGGCCCCCATAGGTCCTGTAGACGGGAGCCGAAAAGAGGGTACTCGTGAGGAGTTCAAGGTAAGCATGGCGATCGATTCCGCCCTTCTCGACAAGGGCCATGGATTCCCCTAGGGATTCGATCACCGTCGCTAAGAGGAAATTGCCGCTTAGCTTGACCAAGTTGGCCTGCTCGGGCCGTTCGCCCACGTGGAAGAGCTGCTGGCCCAGCGGCGCGAGCAGCGGCCGGAGACGGTCGAGCAGCGCGAGCTTGCCTCCCACCACCAGCACGAGCTTTCCGGCGGCGGCCGCCTCGGGGCGACCGAAAACAGGCAGGGCGAGGTACTCCTGGCGCCGCTCCCGATGCCGCTGGCCAAGCTCCTCGGATAGCGCCACGGTGATCGTGCTGCAGGAAACATGGATCGCCCCCTCCTGGAGAATCGCCAGGAGACCCGGATCGCCCAGGACGACCGCCCGAAGCGCGGCATCGTCCGAAAGCATGGTAAAGACCACTTCCCGATCCGCGAAATCCCGAAGATCCCGGGCGACGTCCGCTCCTTGCTTTTGCAGGGGCTCGGTACGGCCGAGGCTCCGATTCCAGACCTTGAGATCTCCTCCAACGGCCAGGAGCCGCGCAGCCATCGCCGAACCCATCCGACCCAAGCCCACAAAACCGATTCGCATAGGATTCTCCTTCCGCCAGGGCGCGCCTTCAACCGGACGCCCCCCTCTTCGATGCCCGGTAAAACAACCGATCGAGCGCAAACTCCATGCTGCGGCAACGGACCCGGAAAAGCCAAGGATTTGCTTGCTCGGGAATGGCGACCCTTTCGCGGTTGTGCTACCCATCGAGTCCTCTGCCTTCCATGAAAGGTCGCTTCCAAAAAGCCGAATTCCCGGTGGAAAAGGTCCGGTGTTACCTCGAGCCTGGACCGATCGTCCTCGTCTCCTCGGCTCTGGGCGAAGAAAGGAACATCATGACGATGGGATGGCACACGGTGATGGAGTTCACGCCTTCGCTGGTCGGCTGCGTGATCGCCGAGAGCAACCATAGCTTCCGGCTGATCCGGGAGAGCGGAGAGTGCGTGATCAACCTGCCCACCAGAGCGCTCCTGGACGAAGTCGTCGGGATCGGCAACACCACCGGAGCCGAGGTCGACAAGTTCGCCACCTTCGGGCTCACCCCGGAGGAGAGCCGGGTCGTGAACGCCCCGAGCATCCTCGAGTGCTGTGCCTGCTTCGAGTGCCGCCTCGCCGACGACAGCCTCGTCCGGAAGTACAACTTCTTCGTCTTCGAGGTGGTGTACGCCCGAGCGGCTCGTAGGCCCAAGCATCCCGAAACCCTCCACTATACCGGAAACGGCGTCTTCATGGTTTCGGGAAAGATTCTCAGCCGGCGAGCAAAGTTCCGGCCGGAGCTGCTCGACTAGAGCGGCTGGTCCGCGACTTTCGGTCCGTCATCGGTTCGTTGCCGAGCTAACGGGAGAAGTCCACCCTGTTTGTGCCGTGGCAGCGCGCTACGCAGCGCATCCATGCAGTCTTTGAGCGAACCGTCCTCCTGCCCCGCCCGATAGAGATCCATCTTCTTGGCCAAATCCGCGGCAAATTCGATTCCACTCAACGGCGAGGGGCATCCCGTCGCTCGAATCGCGTCCACAAAAGCCATCTTGTAAAATGCGCGTTCGCACTTCTTTTGACCGACATTCGGCGTTTCTCCGACGACGCACCGGAAGGAATGCGCATCGGCCATGTACCAACGCTCGATGTGAGGATCCGGGCACGCTGCCACAAGCCGGTCCCTGAGCGACCGGTCGGTTCGTTGTTCAATTTCCTGCCGTTTTCTGGCGGCGCTCACACAATTTCCATCGATCGCCACAACCAGAAGATCCGGCGGTGTATGGACAAACCCCAAAGCAAGACTCCTCTGGTAGAGCTTCAACTCTTCTAGTGCGCGCCCCTGTCCTCCGCGGGCGGATCGGATCTTTACTTCCACAGAAATGCGCTCTTCCTCCGCGATCCGGCGGATTAGCGGCGCGAGTAGCTCTTCATGAGCGCGGTCTTCCGCGAAAAGGTCGACCAGGACGAGGCTACGCATCGATTATGCCCCGAAGCAGGAGGCTTTCAAACAACCCGTCCTCGTTCCGGGCCGCGAGTCCTTCCCGGATCTCCGGATCATCGAATAACGGACCCGTGGGATCGAAGGGGTCGAACCGAGTCTGCCTGCTCTCCCTTTTCACGTTGACGAGCTCGACCTGTCCTCTGGGCCGCTCGCGCGCTTCCTTGAGCGCCATGCCGCAGAGAAGAGGGGAATGCGTCGTCACCAGCACTTGCCTGCTTTGCTCGAAAGCCAAGGAGAAAAGGAGCTGGGCGACTAACTCCAACCGGCGAGGATGAACGCCGTTCTCCGGCTCCTCAAAGGCGATGAGAGATCCTGCCCACGGGTTGACCGCAATCGCGCAGAGCGCGAGCACGCGGAGCGTTCCTTCGGACACGACTCGGGAGGAGTAGTCGATCCCCTCTTGGCGGATCAGGATGTCGAGCGTGCCCCGCCGTTTATCCAGATCCACCGTTAAATCTTCAATGCTTGGAATCAGCGAGCGAAGGGTGCGTCGGATCGCGTCGGGAATCGTCCGGAGCGTCGCGATGCGGGAGAGGGCTTCGATCGACTCCAGCAGATTGCTCTTGCCCGCGGCGTTCGGGCCGAAGAGGACGGTCAGTTGCGGGCAAGAAATACGAACGTCGCCAAGCGACTTAAACCTTGGACACGTAGTTCCTCAAGCACGGAATCCTCCCGCTCTCAAGCCAGGGGTTGCCACACCCCCCTTCCGGCACTTCCAGCCCTTTTAGCCCGGGCGGCTCAATCTAACGATCTTTCAATATGCCTATTGCCCAGATTCATCGGGATGGCAACCCTGTCCGGCCGATTTCTCGACCCCTACCCTCCTCCTTCCGCCTCCTCGGGCTTGCCTTCCGAGGGGCATAGTCCGTACCGGCGCATCTTGGTGTAGAGGAGTTGGCGGTGGATGCCGAGGGCGCGCGCCGCTTCTGCGCGGTTGCCGCCGCTTCTGCCGAGCGCGCGCCGAATCAGCAGCTCCTCCAAGCGGGCGATGGCCGCGGGGAGATTCTCCTCGGGCCAGTCGAAGGAAGTGGGGCTCGCCTCTTCGGAATTGAGATCGAGATCGGAGGCCGTGATCTTTTCCCCGCGGACAAGGACAGCCGCCCTCTCCAGGACGTTCCGCAGTTCCCGCACGTTTCCTCGCCAGCGGTGCTGAATCAGCCGCGCAGCGGCGTCGGGACCGAGCCACTTGCCGGCGGGAGCCAAGAAGTGCTCGGCCAGGGGGAGAATGTCGGCGATCCGCTCCCGGAGCGGAGGCAGATGGATCGGCAGGACATGGAGCCGGTAGAAAAGGTCCTCGCGAAAGGCCCCTTCCCGAACCCGCTCAAAGAGATCGCGATTGGTGGCGGAGATGACCCGGACATCGACGGGAACGGGTTTGCCGCCGATCGGAGTAATGACCCGCTCCTGGAGGGCGCGCAGGATCTTCGGCTGCAGCGAAAGGGGCATGTCACCAATCTCGTCGAGGAAGAGAGTCCCCCCGTCGGCCTCCTGGAAAGCTCCCTGCCGATCGGCATGGGCGCCTGTAAAAGAGCCCCGAAGATGGCCGAAGAGCTCGCTTTCCCAAAGCTCAGCCGGAATCGCTGCGCAGTTGACGGCGACGAACGGCTTGGCACGGCGACGGCCGTGGTCGTGGATTGCTCGGGCCACCAGCTCCTTGCCCGTTCCCGTCTCCCCCTGGATGAAGACCGTCGTGCCGCTGTCGGCCACCATCCCGATGGCCTTTTGGATCTTTCGCATCGCTTCGCTGGAGCCGATGAACTCGACAGGCCGGGCTTCCGTCCGGAGGGGGCCGAGCCCGGCTTTTGCCGCCAGCATCTCGCTCAGGAGGCGGGCGAGGTCGGCACGGCCGATGGGCTTGGTTAGATGGTCAAAGGCACCCAAGCGCATCGCTTCGATCGTGTTCGTCGCGGTGGCGTGCGCCGTCAGCACCGCGACGGGTGGGGCGCCGGCTCTTGCGCGAATGCGCTCAAGCAGTGGAAGTCCGTCCATTCCCGGCAACCGCAGGTCGAGCAGAACTCCATCGGTCGGCTCTCGGGCTAAAGCCGCCAGCGCCTCTGGACCCGAGGCGGCGGTGCGAGCTTCGTGACCGAGGCTGCGGACGGTTTCGGCGAGGACTTCGGAAAGCGCCGCATCGTCGTCAACGATCAGGATCGTGGCCATGGGAGAACCAGTTCGAAGGTTGTGCCGACCCCCTTGTCGAGCAGCCTTGCCGTGCCTCCGTGCGCGGAAGCGACCTCGCGGACAATCGAGAGTCCAAGCCCTGTTCCCCCCGCTCGGCCGGTGACAAACGGCTCGAAGAGCTGCTCTCGAACCCGTGTAGGCGGGCCGCTCCCCTCGTCGTGAACCGAGAAGACCAGGCCCTCGGGAGTCGGGTGAGCCCGGAGCGTGACCTCCGTCTCCCCGGGTGCTGCCTCGATCGCGTTGCGCAGGAGGTTGTCGAGAGCACGGCGGACCTGCTCCGGATCAAACCACCCTCCCTTGGCCTCGGAGCAAGAAACGAGGACGACACCATTGGCCTTCGCGAGTTCCGCGAGGGCGGAGATACACGAGGCCAGAAAGGGCTCAAGCTCCACCGCTTCGCAGCGGAGCTTCTCCTTTTCCGTTACCGAGAGAAGGCGGCGGATCAGGGCGTCGAGTCGCTCGATCTGTCCTAGGATCATCCCCAGAGCGCTATCCTTGCTCCGGCCGTCCCCGCTCAACGCGTTTTCGGCCTTGAGCCGCATGGCGGCAATCGGGTTGCGAATCTCGTGAGCGATGCCGGCGGAGACGCGTCCGATCGCTGCCAGCCGTTCGGCCGCCGCTACCTGACGGGAAAGACCGTCGGCTTTTCTTCGCGCTTCGGAGAGCCGCGCCCCCGCATCGTTGAGCGCCGAAACGATCCGGTCGAGCTCCCGCTCGCCGGTGGGATCCAGGACGGGCAAATCGGTGAGGTCGTGCGCCTGCAGAGCATTTTCCATGCGCCCGACATGACGCGACCAGCTAAGAGTAAAACTCGTCAAGAGGCCAACGGCAACCAGGACGGTGGCAAAGAGGGTCGTTAAGCCCGCCATCAGAAGCCGGTAGCTCCGCCCGGCGAAAGGAAAGACCCGAGTCATCGTCCACGCGGTCAAGCCAACCACCGGGCCGTGGAGAGGAGCGGCGGTGACCAGCAGGGTTTGCGAGGGGAAGGCGTACCGCTGCACGATCTGGCGATTTTGCGTAAGGGAGAGACGATTGGCCGCTTCGATCCGGGGAAGCTCGGCTTCCGGTACATCGGTCTTTGGCCTCTCGCCCGGATAGGTCGGATAACCATAGGCCAAGGACCCCGTTCCTTTTCGCCAGATGCCGCCCTCGATACCCGGGCGGTCTTGCAAGGCATGGCGAATGAGCTCGGTCAACTCCGCGCGTAAAAGAGCCGCCGGCACCTCGGAAGCATCTCCCGGTGAGCGACCCATAACGGAGCGGTAGCCCTCGAGGATCGAATCGCAGGCCCGTCCGCTTTCGGCTTGGGCTTGCCCTGTGCGGGCGGTGGTCGATTGGAAGAAGAGAGCCACCATCAGAGCGCCCGCCGAGGCGGTAGCGACACCGAGCAAGAGCAGCAGGACGATCAGCCGTCCCCGCATGGAGCGAAACATAGAACCGCCCGATGGCAATTGGAATGTCCACTACTCTACCCCGGAACGGCGAAGGGAGACCAGTTCTGCTTGCGCCGCGGAGACGGCCGATGCCGGCCCCGACCAAGAGAGTTCGACGACGCCGACGATCCCAGCCGGAAGGCTTGGGAAGCGGGTCGCGCGGCTAACTCTTATGATCGATCGGCTGGTAGCTCGGGGCAGGCGTTTGCGAGGTCGGCTGCGGTTTGGGCTTTTCGGAGCAGGCCACGATGAGCAGAAGCGAGAGAGCAACCAGTGCTTTGCCTACGACAGAAACGGGAAAACGCGGGGTTTGCATAACCGTAGAGAATGCCGAATCGGACACGGCGGCACCACTCAATTCCTCAAGGAGGTGCCGCTTTATGTTTCTTGAACGAAGCATCTTGTGCGAACGGATCTGCGCTGGAAAACCGAAAACCGGCTACTGCTCCTCGCGTGTCAGAACTAGGCTCCGGTAACGATCGACCCCCGCCATCCAGGCAGGAGGAATGACCGTCGTACCGCTGTACTCCAGGATGACCGCGGGTCCTTCAATCCGGTTTCCCGGAAGAAGTCGCTCCCTCTGGTAAAAGCGGGCGGTCTGAACCCGGCCCGCAAACCAGACCGGTCGCTGGTAAAGCAGGCTTTCCTCGGGTTCTTCGGGACCCGTCACCTTCTCCGGAAAAAGGGCGGGCTTTCGGGGAATGCCGCGGGCCTGCAGACGAAGCGCGACGATCTCCGTCTTTCGACCCCAGTCGGCGTAACCGTACTTGATCTCGTGCAACCGATGGAACTGGCTGACATACTCTTCGGTGTAGGGCGTCGTGATCTCGAAGCCCTGGCCCACGTAGCGGAGATCGAGAAAGAACGAGAGCCTTCGTTCGGTCTTGGCAAAACCATCGGCGGCCAGCTCCTCTTCCGCTCGCGCCGCCAGCCGGGCGAAGCCCCGCCTCAGCTCCTCCTCCTCCGTCTGCTCCTGTGCCTGGAGCAGGGTCTCGACGTAATCCCTCACAAAATCCGAAAAGAGACCGCCGAGAGCCGAGAAAAGGCCCGGATCTCGTGGGATGAGAGCCCGTCGAATCTCCAAGGCATCCGCCAGATCGCAGGCGTGCAAACCCCCGGCACCGCCGTACGCCAGAAGAGGGAAATCGCGAGGATCCTTGCCGCTCTCCGCGCAAACGAGCTGGATGGCTCGCGCCATGCGCACGTTGACGACATCCAAGATCCCTTGAGCCCATTTCTCTGCGGCGTTCTCTTCTTCCGCTCCGCTGCCGCACAACGCAGCCAGATGCTCACGGCCAAATCTCGCGAAGAATTCCCGGGCCCGGACGGCATCCAAGCCCATTTGGCCGCCTAGCAGGCCGCCCGGCCCGATCCGTCCAAGGACCAGATGTGCGTCGGTCACGGTGATCTCCTCCCCCCTGCCGTAGCAGACCGGTCCGGGATCTGCGCCCGCGCTCTCCGGGCCCACGCGCAGGGCCCCTCCCTCATCGATACGGGCGATCGAGCCTCCACCCGCCGCAACCGTCTGAATGGGGAGAAGCGGTATGCCAACCGGATAGTCGCCGATCCTGCCGCCGCGGCTTGGCACTTCGACGTCCCCCACAAGGGTCACGTCGGTCGATGTGCCTCCCATATCGAGGGCGATGACCTGCGGGAAACCGGCAAGACGTCCCCAGGCGGCGGCGGCGACCACCCCGGCCGCCGGCCCCGAAAGCGCCGTCTGAATGGGGTAGTCGGCCGCGTACCTCGCGGAGAGAGCGCCGCCGTTCGACTGCATGACCCACAGAGAACTGGCCTGAGGCTCCTCGATCCGCGTTGTCTCCGCCAGGCTTTTTACCCCTTGCTCGGCACGACCAAGATAGCGCCGCAGTATCGGAGCGATGTACGCATTGAGGACGGTCGTAGACGTCCGTTCGTACTCGCGATGCTCGGGAAGCACTCGGCAGGAAAGCGAGACGGGCAGACCGAGATCCTGGAGCAGCATCCCCGTCTCCTCTTCGTGCCGAGGATTGGCAAACGAGAAGAGGTAGACGACCGCAACACTCTCCACACCGGATTCCCGAAGATGGTTCTTCCTCGCCAGTACCGCCGACGGATCGAGCGGCCTCAGGATCTCCCCGCCCACCCCCACGCGCTCCGGAATGCCATGGCGCCGCTCAGACGGGACCAGCGGAGCGGGCTTCGACGGTCCCAGGGCATAAAGTTTCGGCCGATTCTGCCGGCCGATCTCCAGGAGATCCTCAAAGCCCTCGGTGGTCAAAAGTGCGGTGCGCGCCCCTTTCTGCTCCAAAATCGCGTTGGTTCCTACCGTAGTACCGTGAACGACCTCGATCCGGCTCGGATTCCGGTCCTGCAGAAGACGCCGGATCCCCGCCAAAAGCGCCTCTTCGGGAGCGTGCGGCGTCGAAGGCAGCTTGAGACAAAAAAGTCTCCCTTGCCAGAGGGCGACGCAATCCGTAAAGGTACCGCCGGTGTCCACGGCGACGCGAAGAAGACGGCTTCCCGATCGACCCGGGGACAGAGCGGGAGCTGTTTCCATGGTGAACGCGAGGCTCTGCCGGGACTGCACCGGGAGACGCTCTCTTTCCGTTTCGCCATCTCTTGGTTTTGCCATTTGCCCGATCTTCCGGTAGAAGTTCCCGGCAAACATAACAGGAAGCCTTGATTTATGCCTAGCCAGGAAGCCCGTTCAGCCCCTCTCGATCCACCCGTCTCTCCGGAAGAGCTTCTCCGTTTTCTAAAGGATCCGCGCTCCTACCCCCACCACCCCGCTCGGGTCGACTTCCTCCAGACTCACGCGTCCTACGTCTTCCTCGTCCCGCCCTATGTCTACAAGGTCAAGAAGCCGGTGAACTTCGGTTTTCTCGACTACTCGACCCTCGAAAAGCGCAAACACTTCTGCGAGCAGGAAGTCGCCTTGAATCGGGAACTCTGCTCCGAGGCCTATCTGGGGGTACTCCCCATCGTCCGGGAGAACGGCGCGCTCCACTTCGAGGGAGCGGGAGAGCCGGTGGAATACGCGGTTCGCATGGCGCAGCTCCCTGGAGAGTTTTTCGCCAAGCACCTGCTTCCCCAGGGCTTGTTCGGCACGCCCGAGCTCGACCGCGTTGCCGAGCGGCTGGCTGCCTTCTACCAGGGACAGCCGCCCAAGGAATCGGTTCTGGATTGGGGCCGAGTCGAAAAGCTGCGGATCACCTCAGACGAGAACTTTACCCAGACGGAGGGGGACATTGGAAAAACCATCGACCGGGTGACCTGGGAGACGCTCCGGTTCTTTACCGAAGAGTTTTATCGGCAGCGCGCCTCCCTCTTCGAACGAAGGGTGCGCGAAGGCTGGATCAAGGACGGGCACGGAGATCTCCACCTCGAGCATATTCATATTTCGCCGCAAGGACTCTGCATCTACGATCGCATCGAGTTCAACGACCGGTTCCGCTCCGTCGATGTCGCCAGCGATGCAGCGTTTCTCGCGATGGACCTCGCTTTCCAGGACCGCTTGGATTTGGGCCGCTACTTCCTCGAACAGATGGCGCGCAGGATGAACGACCCGGAGATGCTCGAGCTGACCGACTTCTACTGCTGCCAGCGAGCCTATGTGCGCGGCAAGGTCGAATCGATGACGGCGCGAGATCCGCTGGTACCCTTCGCCGCGCAGGAGCAGTGCCGGCGGCGAGCCGGACGCTATTTCCAACTCGGGCTCCGCTATGCCACGGTTGGCTCCCGGCCGACCGCCCTGGCGGTGCTCGGACGGGTCGGCGCCGGCAAGACGACCCTGGCGGCCGGCTTGGCAAGGGAACTCGGCTGGGAACAGCTTTCTTCGGATTCCCTTCGCAAGCAGCTTGCCGGTCTGCCCGCTGGAGAACGGCCCGGTGAGGAAGTGCGCTCCTGGCTCTATTCGCCCGCGTTTTCCGAGAAAGTGTATGACGAGCTGTTCCGTCGCACCCTCGAAGCCCTCCGTACTCGTTCGGGTTGCATCATCGACGCCACCTTTTCCCGCCGCGAGGAGCGCCACAGACTCCACGAGATCTGCTCGCAAGCCGGGGCGACGCTCGTGCTCCTGGAAGCAGAGGCGGGCGAGGCCCTCCGGCGAGGCCGGCTCCAAGCTCGCGAGGAGCAGCCGGGCACGATCTCGGACGCCCGGGTGGAAAACCTGGAACTTCTCGACGGACGATTCGAGCCGCCCACGGAAGCGTTCGAGCAAACGCCCCTGCGGATTTCCTGCGAGAAGAGTCCGGAAGCCGCCGTTTCCGAGGCTCTCCACGCGTTAGCTTCCCGAAAAGCCGCCGCCCTCCTCTGATTGGGGGCGGTTCAGCCCCGTGGAGTACCAGACTCCCTCGGGGCGGGGAAACGCATTCTCGAAATCGGTAGCTCTCCGAGTCAAGGCCGCGTGGGATGGGCGGCCCGGGCGACCCCAGAGAAGCACTAGGTAGATCAGGGCTCCCACCAACATCCAAAGCAGAAAACAGACGAACGTTTTGCGACTCAGATTGGTCATCAGGTAGCCGCAAAAGCCGATCGCGGTCAGGGCGCTCCACGGCATGACCGGCACTTGAAACGGTCGCAGCAGCCCGGGTCTCTTTTTTCGGAGCACCAAGACTCCCAAGGCAACGACCATGAACGCGGCAAGTGCCCCCATGTTCGTGAGCTCCGCGACCGACTCGATCGGCAGGAAGCCGGCAATTCCCGCAACCAGTGACCCGATGAGAAGGATCATGCGCGCCGGCGTCCGCGAGACGGGATGCAGCTTCCCTAGAAAGCCAGGCAGCAAGCCATCCCGGCACATGGCGAAAAAGACCCGGGATTGGCCATAGAGGTTCACCAGAAGGGCGGAGGTGATCCCGGCTATAGCGCCAACCGCCACGAAGTCAGCGGCTACCCGCTCTCCTACCTGGACCAAGGCGAAAGCGACCGGATCCTTCACATTGAGAATCCGGTAAGGAACGATTCCGGTCAGGACGACTCCCACCAGGATGTAGATCACGGTGCATACGACGAGCGATCCGAGGATTCCCAGCGGCAGGTCGCGCTGCGGATTTTTCGCCTCCTCCGCCGCGGTCGAAACCGCGTCGAATCCGACGTAGGCGAAAAAGATGAGTGCGGCTCCCGTCATGACTCCCTTCCAACCGAAAGGGAGGAGAGGATGCCAGTTTTGCGGGTTCACATGGCGGACGGCGACCAGCAAAAAAAAGCCGATTACCAGGAGCTTCACCACGACGATCCCGTGATTAAAGCGCGCACTCTCCCGCGCCCCAAGGGCAAGAATCCCGCTCAACCCGAACGCGATCAGCGCCGCGGGAAGGTTGAGCCAACCCCCTTCGTGGGGAGCCTTGCCCAGAGCCGTCGGCAAGGAGAGGCCGACCCCGGCCAAGAGCTCCTGGAAATATCCCGACCAGCCAATCGCCACCACCCCGCCCGTCAACAGGTAGGCCAGAATCAAGTTCCATCCCGTGAGCCACCCGGCGAATTCCCCCATGCTCAAGGAGGCATACGCATAGGCGCTTCCCGCGGTCGGCACCACGGAGGCAAACTCCGCGTAGCAGAGCGCCGAGAAAACACAGGCCAACCCCGCCACCACGAAGGAGAGCCAGAGGCCCGGTCCCGCCGCGGTAGCAGCAGCGACGCCGGTGAGCACGAAAACCCCGGCGCCGACGATCGCACCCACCCCGAGGAGCATCAAGTCGAGCGCGGAGAGCGTGCGGCAAAGCTCTACCGGAGCTCCTTGTCGTTCCGGCGATTGCCTTTCCCTTCGTTGCGATTCCATCTTCTCTTTTCTCTCTTGCGGCACCAAAGCAGTCTTCGTTCCGGGAGAGGCGCTTTTTTGCTCTCTTCCAGGAAAATCATGAACAGCGGGCGACGGTTGTCCACGATTTTATTGGCTCCGCCGGGAGAGGCCACAGACCATCCAACCTTGCGGGAAGCGGCGATCTGACGATGATTAGAGTGGTCTTTTCCTGACACAAGGATCGTGAGCTTCCACCCCGCCGTCCGAGACTGGTTTGCCAAAGCAATCGGCGCTCCGACGCCGGTGCAGCAAGCGGCATGGCCCTTGATCCAGAGTGGGCGACCGGTTCTCCTCTCGTCCCCGACGGGATCGGGGAAGACTTTGGCCGCTTTTCTCGGAGCAATCGACCGGCTCGTTCGCTGCGGCCAATCCGGAAAGCTGGCGGACCAGGTCTCTGTCCTCTACGTCTCCCCGCTGCGCGCCCTCTCCTACGATGTTCACCGGAACCTGCTCGAGCCGCTCTCCGGGATCCGCCGGGAGCTCGTCGCCCGCGGCCTCGACGCTCCCGAGATCCGTATCGCGGTGCGAACCGGCGATACGCCGCCCTCCGAGCGGGCCCAAATGCTGCGCCGGCCTCCGCACCTCCTAGTCACCACTCCGGAATCGCTCTACCTGCTTCTCGGAAGTGCGGGCGGCCGCCGCCTCCTAACCACCGTCGAGGCAGTGATTGTAGACGAAATCCATGCCGTGGCCTCGGGGAAGCGAGGCGCCCATCTCTCCCTTTCCCTCGAGAGGCTCTCCGGCCTCAATCCGTCCTTTTTCCAGCGAATCGGGCTTTCCGCGACCCAGCGGCCGATTGGCGAGCTCGCCCGTTTTTTGACCGGGGTGCCGGCTCATGACGCGCCTTCCTGCTCGATCGTCGATCTCGGTTCCCGACGAAAGAGGGAGCTCGTGATCGAGCTCCCCCCCTCTCCCTTGGAACCAGTCCTTGCCGCCGAAGTTTGGGAAGAGATCTACGATCGATTGGCCGAGCTTGTCCGCTCGCGCCGAACGACTCTCGTCTTCGTGAACAGCCGGCGCCTCGCCGAGCGCGTCGCCCACCATCTGACCGGACGACTCGGAGAAGAAAGCGTCGCCGCACATCACGGGAGCCTCAGCCGTGAGCGCCGCCTCGCCGCCGAGGAACGTCTGAAAAGCGGGCGACTCTCGGTCCTCGTGGCCACCTCTTCCTTGGAGCTCGGCATCGACGTCGGCGAGATCGACCTCGTTTGCCAACTCGGCTCGCCGCGATCCATCGGCGCCTTCCTGCAGCGGGTCGGCCGATCGGGCCACCGCCTGGGCGACGCGATTCCGGAGGGAAGACTCTTCCCGCTGAGCCAGGATGATCTCGTCGAATGCGCCGGGCTCCTTCTGGCGGTCAGGAAGGGTGTCCTCGATCGCCTCGCCATTCCCGAAGCCCCGCTCGATGTTCTCGCCCAACAGATCGTCGCGGAGGTGGCGGCCGGCCCCAAGGAGGAAGAGGCGCTCTTTCGGATGATCCGGCGGGCCTACCCGTATCGTCGGCTCCGTCGCGAGGAGTTCCTTCGGCTCGTGCAGATGCTTGCCGACGGCTACTCCCCGAGGCGAGAACGGAGCAAGGCCTTTCTCTTCCGTGACTGCGCGCAAAAGAGAGTTCTTCCCCGAAAGGGCGCCCGACTCGCGGCGCTGCTCAACGGCGGGTCGATTCCCGACGCCGGCGATTACCCCGTCGTGGCGGACCCCGAGGGAATCACCCTGGGCACGGTAAACGAGGATTTTGCGGTCGAGAGCCTCCCGGGGGACATCTTTGCCTTGGGCAACACCTCCTGGCGGCTCCGGAAGATCGAACGGGGAGTGGTTCGCGTCGAGGATGCGCACGGAGAGGCTCCGACGATCCCGTTTTGGCTTGGCGAGCTGCCTGGCCGCAGCCGCGAGCTCTCCGAGAGCGCGGGCATGATCCGCCGCCGCGTGGACCAGTGGCTTGCGGAGGTCGAAGGAAGAGTACCAGGGGACGCGGAGGGGATCGTCGCGGGCAAGCTCCAACGCTTGGTTGGACTCTCCGAGCGTGCCGCCCGAGAGCTCTCTTCCTACCTGGCGGCAACCCGATCGGCCCTCGGCGTTGTCCCGCATCCCGGGCACGTCGGGATCGAGCGCTTTTTCGATCCCTGCGGGGCGACCCAGATCGTCATCCATTCTCCTTTCGGCAGCCGCGTGAATCGCGCCTGGGGACTCGCCCTGCGCAAGCGCTTTTGCCGCAAGTTCAACTTCGAACTCCAGGCCGCGGCAACCGAGGACGCCATCCTGCTCTCGCTCACCCATGCGCATAGCTTCCCTCTGACGGACATCCTCTCCTTCCTCCATCCGGAATCCGTCCGCTCCGTCCTGATCCAGGCTCTCCTGGCGAGCCCCATGTTCACCGTCCGCTGGCGCTGGACAACCTCGACCGCGCTCGCGGTCCCCCGGCGCCGAGGAAAAGGCAGGGTCCCTCCCCTTCTCCAACGGATGGAAGCCGAAGAACTGCTCGGCGCGATCTTTCCGGATGCGGTCGCCTGCCTGGAAAACATCAGCGGCGACCGGGAATGCCCCGATCATCCCCTGGTCGAGCAGACGCTCCGCGACTGCCTTTCGGAAGTGATGGATCTCTCCGGACTGGAAGAGGTCCTTCGCAAGTTGCAAGCGGGCGAGATCGTCGCGACCGCGCGGGACCTCCGTGAGCCTTCCCCCGCCGCCCGCTCCATCTTGGCCGCCCACCCCTACTCGTTCCTCGATCCCGCCCCGCTCGAAGAGCGCCGGGCGCGCGCCCTGACCTACTCCGGCCACCTCCCCCCCGCCGAACTCCGGCAGCTCTCATTTGCCGATCCGATTGCCGTGCGGCGAGTGCAAGAGGAAGCCTGGCCCGACCCCGAGGATCCGGATCAGATGGAGGATGCGCTTCTTCTCCTGGGCTTTCTCACTCTTCGGGAAGGAAGGGAGGGACGGCCGAAGCAGCTTCGCGGTTCCCCGCAAAGACCGGAACGCTCCTGGGAACCTCTGCTCCAAGAACTGGTGAAGGCCGGCCGAGCCATTGCCTTCCGTTGCCGGCCGGACCGGAACGACTTTCTTTGGAGCTCTCCTGCCTGGCTCGCCCACTGGAAAGCGCTCTTCCCGCAGGGGGAGATCGTTTTAGGAGCAAAGACTCCTCTGCCCGACGCAGCTTGCCTGGAGCGCGAGGATTCTCTTCGCGAACTCCTCCGCGGCCGGCTCCAAGGCCTGGGGCCTGTCTCCGCTCCGGCTCTGGGACTCCCGCTCGCGCTTTCGGGCGAACAGCTCCTCCCCGCGCTTTCCGCGCTCGAAGCGGAAGGATTTCTCTTTCGCGGCCGCTGGCTCACCGGAGAGGAAAAAGAACAGTGGTGCCCGCGCGGGTTGCTGGCCCGTATCCATCGTTACGGCCAGGAGCGCCTCCGACGCTCGATCCGACCGGCCTCCGCCTCGGACTTCCTCCGCTTTCTTTTTTCCTGGCAGAAGCTCTCCCCCGAGGAGCGCATGGCTGGACCGGAGAGCCTCGTCTCCATCCTCGCCCTGCTGGAAGGAGTCTCCGCTCCCCCGGGCAGCTGGGAGCAGGAGCTTCTCCCGGCCCGGATCGAGGGCTACGATCCAGCCTGGCTCGAACGCGCCTGCCTGGACGGCCGCTTCTTCTGGCATCGCCTGCGCCGCTCCCAAGAGGAAGGCCGGACGGCTCGCCTGACGTCTTCTTCGCCGATCGCCATCCTGCCACGAGGCAGGCTCCCTCTCTGGATGACCAGAGAACTTTCCGTCCCAGGCGAACTCTCCCACCGGGCGGAAGCGGTCCTCTCCTACCTCCGGGATCACGGCCCTTCCTTCTTTCCCGACATCCTGGAGGGATGCGGCCCACTCCGGGGAGAGGCGATTGAAGGCTTGGCGGAGCTTGCCGGAAGCGGCCTGGCCCGCTCCGACGGATTTTCCGGACTTCACCTCTTCCTCCCGGAGCGAGAGCGCCGAAAGGAGAAGCAGGCACCCGCGGGCCGCTGGTCTCTGACTCCCTCGCCACTCGCCCTCAACGAAGAGGAGCGGGCAGAGGCGATCGGCCGGGTTCTCCTGCGGCGTTACGGTCTGGTCTTTCGCAAGCTTCTGACTCGGGAGGAAGCTCTTCCTCCTTGGTGGCGGCTTCTGGCCGCCTACCGCCGCCTTGAGGCGCGCGGCGAGATTCGCGGCGGACGTTTCGTCGCCGGCTTCTCCGGAGAACAGTTCGCCCTCCCCGAGGCGGCAGCCTCTCTGTGGAAGATCCGGGAGCAACCCGGCACCGGCGGCTGGATCTCGATCTGCGGTGCAGACCCCGCGAACCTGGTCGGCATCGTCACCCCAGGCGAGAGATTGCCCGCTCTTGCCGGCAACCGCCTCCTCTACCGCGACGGCGAACTCGTTGCCGTTCTGCTCTCCGGAAAGCGCCACTTCCTGCGTCCGCTCGACTCCCACGAAGAATGGGAAGCCACCCAGCGGCTGCTGCGTCGGGCGGACGCGGAATACAGATAGGGAACCTGCCTGTCTCACACAGCGGCCATCCCGCCGGAAAAGGAGTTACCGCGATCGACTCGAATCCTTTCTTCCGATCGCCAGGGCTTGCCGAATCCTCGGCAGCTCCAAGGAGAACTCCGGCAAAAGCGACGTCTGCAACGTATCGTCGAAGCTTTTGACCACAACCGGCTTCTCCGGATCTTCCCCGAAGCGGTAGATGCGCACCGTCTCTTCCCGCCAGTCGAAGATCCAATATTCTCGAATCCCCGCCGCGCGATAGATCTCCACCTTGTCCACCAGGTCGATCTTCTCCGTCGAGAAAGAGAGAATTTCGACCACCAGAGCCGGGATCACCCCTTGCTGGACGTTCGCCGTCCTCTCTACTCTGTCTAGCTGGTCGTTTGGGATATAGCAGAGATCGGGCACCACCCCTTCGCGTTCCGCATCCAGGATCTCCGGGAAGGAAAAGGCGACGTTGCGCCGCACGATGCCGGAGGGATGGGCGGCGAGATAACTCCTGAGCTTCCACTCGATCTCTCCTGCCAAGCTGCTATTGCCCCAAGCTTCCTCCGTCATGACCAGATTCCCGTGGATCAGCTCCCAATGTTCTCCCTCGGGAGTCGCCAGCCAGTCCTTCACCGTAGATGGGCCGAGAGTCGTCGTCGGCATGATGGCCTCCTTGCTGCTGCCTTCACGAGGATACCGCGCCCAGGGCGCATCGCAAGCGGGCGCTCCGGCGAACCGATGCCCGCTTCGCTACCGGGGAGCGCCTGAGGGGCGGCGGCTCATCATCGTATATGCTTGGATGTCGCGAACCGTATCCGACCAGTAGCGCGGGAGAGAAGAGGCGACGGCAATCTCCCCAAAGGAGTTTCGGGGGAAATCGGCTGTCATCTCGAAGCTACCGCAATAGCTGGTCGTAGGACGTCCCTCCGGCGAAAGCCCGATCGCGCTCACCGAGGTGGTCCACCTCACTGCAACACCACACCGATAGATTCGGCTCGGAACCATTGAAAGCACGCTCACCCGAACCAGCGGGATCGCTTGGAGAGCCTCGGCAAACTGCCGCTTGTCCTGCTCGGTCACCAGCGGGCAACTCTCCTGAGGAGCACAGGAAGCCATCGGCAGCACGGCAGCCGTTAAGAGCGCCGATCGAAGGAAAATACCCGCCATGAAGGTTGTCCGCATCGTCTGACCAAGGGTGAGGCTACTGTGCTCCGATGCTGATTTCGATGGCAAAAAGAGTAAAGGGCTTTCTCGACAGCTTCAAAGCCGCTTTGTTACGTTTTTGGAAACAAGGAGCCGCATGAAGCCTCTATCCCGAAAGACCGCGATCGTCACCGGAGCATCGAGCGGCATCGGCCAAGCCACCGCCCTCGCTCTTGCGCGCGAAGGCGCGAACGTCGTGGCCACCGCCCGCCGCTTCGACCGCGTCGAGGATCTCAGCCGGCGGATCGAGCAGGAAGGGGGAAGCTCTCTGCCCCTACGCTGCGATGTCCGGGAGCCGAAGGAAGTAGAAAACGTTGTCGACGTGGCATGCAAGCGCTTTGGGGGCGTGGATATTCTTGTGGCGAACGCGGGCATCATGCCGCTCTCCCTCATGCGGCATCTGCACGTTGCGGAATGGATGGCCACGGTCGACGTCAATATCAAAGGGGTTCTCAGCAGCATCGCCGCGGTTCTTCCCGTATTTCTGGAGCAGAAGAGCGGTCACATCGTCACCCTCTCCTCGGTCGCCGGAAGAAAGCTCTTTCCCGGGAGTGCGGTCTATTGCGCCTCCAAGTATGCCGTCCGCGCTCTCTCCGAAGGGCTGCGGATGGAGCTCTCCCCCTCCGATCAGATTCGGGTCACGATCATCGAGCCCGGCGCGGTCATGACCGAGCTCCTGGGAACCATCACCGATCCAGAGGCCCTGCAAGGAATCCGGGAGAACTTCCAAGAAGGCAAGGCGCTCCGAGCCGAGGACATCGCCTCGGCGATCCTCTACGCCGTCACGCAGCCGCCGCACGTCAATGTCAACGAGATCCTGATCCGGCCCACCTTCCAGGAGCTTTAGCGGTCAGGGTCCCGGAACGATCTCCACCTCGGTGGCCTGGCTGACCTGCTGGGGAACCGCAACGTCAAAGAAAAGGTTGCGGGAAATCACCGCCTGCCGCACTCCGCGCTCCAGTTCGATTCCCACCGTTTCATGCTCGAACCAGTTGTGATCGACCACTAGATCTCTTGCCACCACGGCGGCGGCCGGACCGGCTCCCGGCCTCGGCCCGACCAGGATGCGATGGCCGAAGGCCAGCCGGTTCCTGCGAAAGACCACTCCGCGCACAAGCTCGAAAGGGCTGGCAAAACGCTCTCCGATCTCCCCACCTGCCAGCAGGCCGAGCATTCCATGCTCGGGAATCGGAGGGGCGCCGGCGGAGACTTCCCCATAGCGGACCGAGACATCCAGGACGTTTTCGAGAAATTGAAGGAAGGTTCCGGAGCTTTGCCAAATGCCCGAACTCCGTCGCACCGTGTTCGCGTCGAACACCGCATCGTAGAGATCCCCCTGACCGACGAAGAGGCCGTTGGGATCCTCCGCCTCGTTGCCGAAAAAGATCCCATTCCCCTGCAGCTGGTGAAGGAGGATCTGGCTCGTCGGATCGGGAGCGACATCCCAGTCGCGATCGACCGTGAGGCGATCCGCCTGCGTCTGGGTAACGGTCCGGACTTGGCCTGCGCCCCGCCCGCTGACGATTTGCGCATCGAGCCCCGCGTAGTCGCCGGGGAGCTTGTCCACGAGAAAGAGTTCCTTCCCGGAGCTCCGGACGACCTCGGAAAGGAGAGGAGGGAGATATCCCCCGATTTCAACCCAATTGGGAATCTCCGATCCGGAGTCTGGAGCCCATGCCAAAACGATCGACTGATCGGTGTTATCCCGTACCGGAATCCAACTCTCCGAGCCATCCGACTTCTCGATCCTCACTCCGGCACCCCGAAGCTCTCCCGGAGCCAGATGCTCGCGGCGCAGCGAGATCGTCTTTCCCTGCATCCTCTCCACCAGGAACCATCGGACAGGAAGGCCCTTTTTTCCCAGCCACATTCCACGCAAGGGCTCGCCCCGAAAAGTCAACGCCATCCGATCGCCGCGCCCGAAGTCGCTGAAGGTATTGTGGGCAACCACAAAGAAGCGGCAGCCGTCCAGGTGGCCTCGAAGGACGCTGCCGTCAGCCACCCAGTTGTCGAGCAGAGCCAGGTAGCGCCCCCCCACGGCGGTGTGACAGAGAGCCCCCATCGGATTGGAAAAATCATTGTCGACGATGCGGCCGTTCCGGAGATCGAGTAGGCGGTGGCGCATCCCAATGAACTCGCAGCCGGAGATTTCCACGTTTCGAACGCCTCCCAAAAAGAGGGAGAGTTCTTCGTCCTCTCGTCCCGCCAGGCCCCATCGTCCCAGGGCCCACTGCGGATCCTTCTGGGGCTCCCGGCCAGGAGAGCCGGCGAACGGAAGATAATCGATCCGCATATTTCGCAAAAAGAGATCCCGGGTCTCCCAAGGAGCGGTGGCCCCCCTCTTTCGAAGTGCGGTGGGAATCTCCGCTTCCGCTAGATCAGCCGGAAGGAGACGATCGGCGAGAACCGAAAGGTCGAGCAGCACCCTTCGTGCGTTGCGCACCAAAAGCGAGAGCCCTTCGATCGCATATTGGCCGTTGCCGTAGAGCACGGCGGGAAGAAACTCGCTTGGCGAGAGAGGAGCGCTCTGCGGCCATTTCAACCAGGTGAAGTCCTTCCCGTCTCCTTCCAGCAAGGTCTTGGCCGGAAGGAAAAAGGCTTCCCGGACCGCATAGGTGCCCGCCGGCAGGTAGACGATGCCCCCACCCGCCTTTTCGGCTGCGGCCAAGGCCTTGCGCAGCGCGGCGGAATCGTCGGACACGCCGTCTCCTTTGGCTCCAAACTCGCGCACGTCGAAGAGGGTCGAAGGCCAGCTCTCCGCCGCTTTGACGACGAGCGTCGCCCCACCCCCCCAACCCCATTCCCCTCCGTGGCCATTATGGACCCAGATCTCATAAGTTCCGGCGGGAAGCTCCTCGGGCAGACGGACCGAGAGGCGATACCGCTCCGCGTGCAGAGGCACGACCGCAGTCGACTTGCCGGTCCGGCTCTCCCGGAGCAAGAGACGCGCCTTCTCCGCGTCCTCCTCCTCGAGAACGAAGTTCCGTCCGAAGATCTCGATCTCGCTCCCGGCGGTCGCCTCGTTTTCCACTAAGCCCGGGAGCAACCGTTTCGGCTGGCTCCACTCGGGCTTCGGGCGATTGAGGAGGATCTTTTCCCCCTCCACTTCCACGGCAAACAGACCTGGCGCAAAGGCTCCCGGAATGGCGACCTTGATCGCGGCGGAGGAGGCCTGCTGCACAGGCACGGAGACCGCCATCGAAGGAGTCGGAGGAAACCCGCTCCTCGGCTCCTTGGGCTCTCCGTCCTCCAAGGGCCAGGTCGCGATCGACCGAATCCCTCCCAGATCCCCTCCGTAGAGAAGCGCCATCTCCCTCGGAAAGATCGGCTCCGAAACCCAGAAGATCTTCGCCGCGCGGGCCGAATCGCCCAAACAGAGAAAAAAGAGAGCAAGCGCCAGAGAGCCAAGCCGGGCCATTCTGCCTGCCAGACTGCCTCAAGCGGCACCGTGCAGCAAGTGGTTCCCGTTCGGGCTCTGCTTCGAAGAGTTGCAATTCGTCCGTCCTGCGGACAAAAAGAGAATGCGTCTCTTTGGCACCGGACTTGTTTTGATGGCAGACAACGACTCTTCTCCCTTCGCCATCCAGACGCACGATCTCACCCGCCGCTTCGGCCTTTATTGCGCCGTCGATCACCTCTCCCTGCAGGTCCGGGCCGGGGCCATCTTCGCCCTTCTCGGCCCAAACGGTTCGGGAAAGACAACGACCGTACGCATGCTCACAAGCCTGCTTCCCCCTTCATCGGGAACGGCATCAATCGACGGCCACGACGTCGTCCGGGACCCGACTGCCGTCCGCGCCCGCATCGGCTATGTCCCCCAAATGCTCTCCGCCGATCCCGATTTGACCGGCTATGAGAACCTCTGGATCGGCGCCAAGCTCTACCGGATCCCCCGCTCGGAGCGGCGCGGACGGATCGAGGAAGCCCTGGATTTCATGGGGATCGAGCAGGCCGGTGAACTTGTTCGCCACTATTCCGGCGGGATGACCCGCCGCCTCGAGATCGCGCAATCGCTCGTTAGCCGCCCCAGGGTGCTCTTCCTGGACGAGCCGACGGCGGGACTCGATCCCGCTGCCCGTCGAACGCTCTGGTGCCACTTACGGGAGCTTCGGCAGCAGTGGAAGATGACGATTTTTCTCACCACCCATTACATGGAAGAGGCAAGCGAGCTCTGTGAGACCGTCGGCTTTCTCCGATCGGGAAGACTCGTAAATCTCGGCTCTCCCGAGGAGCTCTGTTCTGCGCAAGGCGGACGAAGGAGCCTGGAAGAGGTCTTTCTGGAGATCGCGGGCGAGCCCCACCCCTCCTCAGGCAACCGGTATGCGGAGGTGCGCCGCACCCGAAAGGCGATCCGCAGACATGGCGGCTAACCACGGCGCTGAGCTACTCGCTTCCTGGGATCAGACCTCGGCGATCGCCGAAGCGGAGCTCCGAAAGCTTCGCCACGATCCGATCGAGCTCTTTACCCGGATCGTCCAACCGCTCCTCTGGCTCCTGATCTTCGGCAAAGTCATGGACCGGATCCGCGCGATTCCCACCGGCGGCCTTCCCTACCTTGATTTTTTGGCACCCGGCATCCTCGCCCAGAGCGCCCTCTTTATCTCGATCTTTTATGGCCTCTCCGCGATCTGGGAGAGGGATTCAGGAGTGCTCACCCGCTACCTGGTGAGTCCTGCACCCCGCTGGACTCTCGTGCTGGGGAAGGCGCTCGGGGGAGGGGTCCGCAGCCTCTCGCAAGCGATCGTGATCTTCGGCCTGGCGGCGGCCCTGGGAGTCCAGATCCGCTGGCAGCCGGGCGCGATTCTCGCGATCCTGGCCTTCACGCTTCTTGGTTCCGCGCTCTTCTCCACCCTATCTCTGATCGTCGCCTGCCTCGTCAAGACGAGGGAACGGCTCATGGGCATCGGCCAGCTCCTGACCATGCCCCTTTTCTTCGCCAGCAATGCGATCTATCCCCTCCACCTCATGCCCGGCTGGCTCCGCGTCCTCTCCCACATCAACCCCTTGACCTACCTGGTCGATGCCCTGCGCACCCTTATGCTCGCCCAGGCGCACAGCGCAGTCGGCTTGGCAACCGACCTAGCGGTGCTGACCCTCACCCTGACTCTGCTGATCCTCCTTGCCGCGAAGCTCTATCCCCGGATCTTGGTCTAAACTGCCCGGGAAGTAATCGACCCTTTTTCTGATTTTCCGGCTCGCAACTTGCCCGCGCTTGCCTTTCGATCTTCTCCGTATGCTCACCCACGACCTCTGCTCCCGTTCCGCCTCCCCGCATCCCGCGCTCCATCCAAAGCCGTCCGGTTGGCGCAAAGCGGCATGCATTCTCCTTTTTGCCGCACCTCTCTTTATCTCTTTCGGCTGCAGCGCGGAACAGGAAGCGGCCACGGCCGAGGACCGAATCGCCGAGTACCGGCGCCATCCTTCGGAAAGGACGAAGCAGGCGGCCGCGCAAGCCTTGGCCAACTTCGACGAAGCGCTCCGCCGTCGGGAGAAGGAGACCCTGAAGGGCAACCAGTCGCCCAAGCAGGCGGCCGAGCTTGCCAAGCTCGAGCTCAAGCGCGCTCAGCTCGGCATCGACTTCACAAAAGCAAAGGTCGACGCGTTTGCCAACGGGATGCAAAAGGCTTTCGAGGATAGATAGGTGATGGCCAAAGGAGTCGACTTCCTGGTCGTCGGCGGAGGAATCGCCGGCTTGACCACCGCGTTTCACCTTGCCGAGAAGGGCTGTTCGGTCGTTCTCCTGGAACGGGAGAGTCAGCCGGCCTTCCACTCCACCGGACGCTCGGCCGTCTTCTTTCGGGGAAGCCATGGGAGAGCACCCGTCCGCGCTCTCTGCCGAGCCAGTCGGCCATTCTTCGAGCATCCGCCGGAGACTCTTTCGGAGCGCAAGCTCGCCGCTCCCCGGGATGCCCTCTTCCTCGCTTCCGCGGTCGATCTCCCTGCCTTGGCTTCCTTCTTGGAAGGCATGAACGCCCATGGCACCGTGGTGGAATTCCTTACACCGGAGGAGGCCTGTGCGCAGGTGCCCGTCCTACGGCCCGCATTCGTCGGAGGAGCCGCGCGGGAGACGGGGGGAATGGATATCGATCTTCCCGCTCTCCTTCGGGCCTTGCAGGAAGGGCTCGTGCGGCAAGATGGATGCATCCGTCTCAATGCGGACGCGCAGGAGATAGCGAGGAGTGGCTCCCTTTGGCGGGTTCGGACTCCGGCCGGCGACTTTGCAGCCCCGTTCCTCGTCAATGCGACGGGAGCTTGGTGTGACGAGGTTGCTCGCGCGGCGGGGGCGGCACCGATCGGGATCGTGCCGAAACGGAGAACGGTGATGACTTTTCGACCCGATGCCCAAACCGATATCGCACGATGGCCGATGGTTCTCGAGGTAAGAGAACGGTTCTATTTCCGGCCCTGGGGAGAAGAGATCCTCGCTTCCCCCGCCGACCAGACCCCGGTTCCGCCCTGCGACGTTCAGCCCCAGGAAACCGACTGCCGAATCCTCCTCCAACGGTTGGCCGAGGCCACGACCCTTCGGCTCGATTCGGATTTTCTCCTCCGCCGGTGGGCAGGGCTCCGTTCCTTCGTTCCGGACGAATCCCCGGTCATCGGCTGGGATCCCGATCTCCCCGGCTTCTTTTGGGTGGCCGCGCTCGGGGGGTTCGGAATCGAGACCTCCCCGGCGGTCGGAGCGATCGCGGCCGCACTCCTGACCGGCGCCCCGTTCCCTCCGCGTGTCGCCGCCGAAGGCGTTTCCGAAAGGGACTTCACTCCCAAACGGATCCGAATCCAACGGAACGATCCGCAATAAGGCACTCTCGCGACCACGCCTTCGATGCCGTTCTTCAGGAAGCGTGGCAGGGAGCTAGACTCACTACCAGTCGCCGGAGGAAAAGACGCCGAACCGGTTTGTCAGAACGAACCAGAAGGTCAGGACCATGATGAGGAGCGCCAGAATGATGAAGACCAAGATCGGGCGAAAATTTGTATCGTTTTCGTCTCCTTCCGAAAACGGCCATTTGGGATTTCCGACCATTGGACATAGCATAGCAGCAGTTCCGCAGTTACAAACAGAGGAATTGCCAATGCCCGAAAGATCACCGATCCGCATACCAAGGACCTGACGATCGCCATCCGGCCGGTTTCCGGACACCGCCCGCGCCGGGTCGGTCTCCTGCTCGCGAAGGTCGATCTGCACCGCCACCCTTTTGAGCCTATAGGTCGCACTTGGTGAGCTATGCGGCTAGAGCCCCAGATCAAGTTTGCCGGAACCGAGCGGCTTGTGCGATTTTGCAGGAGAGTCCATGAACAACGGTGCAAGAGCAGCAGCCGCTCTGATGGCGCTCGCCGGTTGGGTTTTGCTCTCGGCGGCAACGGTGGGTATTTTCTCGGTCGGTGCATCTCTTTGGCTTTTGCTGGGTCACGCCGGTTTAGCGGACGTCGTGCGGGCACTTCCCTGGCGGAATGGCGCATGGGCTCTTGCAGCCGGAGCGGCATGGCTCTTTTTGCGCAAGCAGCGCCTGCGGGTCGAAAAAAGGATTTCGGCTGAGCAGGAGACGTGGAATCGAGAGGCAACGGTTGAGCGCATGCGAAACGGCCGCATCTATCAATGGTTCCTTATCGCCGTTACCTGCGCCATCGTGTTGACGGCTTGGAGCCTCCACGATCTGCTGGCTTCCCATCGCGAGCAATTCAACGAGATCTTGCTCTGGCTTCTTGGGGCTCAAGTCTTCTTGACCCTGGGAACCTTCGCGTTTTTCACCTACGGCGTCGATATCCGCCGGCCCTTCGGCCGTAAGATGGGCCCACGCCGAAACGAATAGGGAACGAACAAACGTCTGGCAGAGTGGAAGGGCCTCTCGATCGGCTTCTCGATTTTGCTCCTGCCCGGCGGGGCCGCATTCTTGTTTTTGTTCTTGTCAACCACCAAGCCGGCGGAGAAAAGAGATCCGGATGGGCGCCATCTTGATCCGCTGGGCGATCCTCGCCATCGCCATCTTCGTCGCCGCCCACCTCAAGTTCATCGGGATTCGCTACGAAAGCGTGCCCGCACTCCTGGTCGCGGCGCTCGTCCTCGGTATCATCAACGCGCTGCTCAAGCCGATCTTCGTCACTCTCTCCTTTCCCCTTATCCTTCTGACCTTCGGTCTCTTCCTGGTCTTGATCAACGCGCTACTGCTCTACTGGACAGGGAAACTCGTCTCGGGCTTCATCGTCCCCACCTTCGGCTCGGCGATCGGTGGGGCTCTCGTGATCAGCCTCGTCCGGCTGGCACTGGAAGGCTGGCTCTAGCCGCCCTTTCTCACCAGCGCGAGCTTTCTCGCGGGAGAGGTGCAGCCCCGAGTCGCTTGCGAGGAGTTTCGGCAGGGAAGAGATCCTTGTGAGGTAGGATTGAGCAGGATTTCCATTCAATTGTCCCCTTCCCAAAGGGTGCTCCGCCCCGAAAGATCGGAGCCTTACCGGAGCCTCTTCTGGACCCGTTCCCCCGCCGCTATTGCCGGCCGTCGGTAGAGGACGAGCAGCGCCTCTCGGTTCACCTCCCAATCGGGCAAGACGAACTCCTCCAGCGCATCACCCACCCACTGAGTCTGCTTCTGCATAAGGACGACGGCATCGGCATGGCGCTTTTTCGCCTGCTTGACGAGCCCTCGGAGGGTTCCACCCCCTCCGATTGGTCCCTTGCCTCGGGTCTCCACGATTGTCCCCAAGACCCAGGCCGACCGGTCGGGGCCGCCCCGCGTCCAGACGTCCATGCCATCCACCACCCGCTTGGTTCCGGGCTTCGCGGGGAGCAGCACCCCCTGGCCCTCCGAAGGCAGATAGCCGACATTGGCGCAGCCGGCCAACAATCCAGCGAGCAAAACGCCGCCCCATCGCCCCCAAGCAGCCGCTCTTCGCATTCTTTCCACGATCGCCCTCAGGGAATCATCCGAGTTCCCAGAAGCTCGAGAAACCGGGCCAGCCATTCCGGATGGGCCGGCCAGGCAGGGGCGGTGACGAGGTTCCCGTCGACCAGCGCTCCCGTAGGGGGCATCTCGACAAACGATCCTCCCGCCGCGCTCACCTCTGGTCCCACCGCAGGATACGCCGTAGCGCGCCGTCCCGTCAGACCTCCGGCGGCCGCAAGCAGTTGGGCCCCGTGGCAAATGGCGGCAATCGGCTTACCGCTCTTGAGGAAATGACGAACCAGATCGAGGACCGCAGAGTTAAGCCGCAGGTATTCGGGAGCCCTCCCGCCGGGGATCACCAAGGCATCGTAATGCGAGGGAAGGATCTCCTCGAAGGAGGCGGTCAGGGTGAAGCGGTGACCCGGCTTTTCGGAATAGGTCTGATCGCCTTCGAAATCGTGGACCGCGGTCTTGACGCTTTCCCCCGCCCGCTTTCCGGGACAGACCGCCTCCACCTGGTGGCCGACCATCCGCAAAGCCTGGAAGGGGACCATCGCCTCATAGTCCTCGACGAAATCGCCGACCAGAAGCAGGATCTTTTTCGCGCTCATCGCGCCGATATTTTCTACACCTTGAGGAGTTCGCCTTCCTTTACCTGGAGCAGACGGTCCACCTCGCCGCTGAATCGGTCGGTCAGCTTTTGGACCTCCTTTTCCGCCCGGGTGAGATCGTCCTCGCTGACATCCGACTCCTTTTGGAAGGCCTTCGCTTCCTCGAGTCCATGCCGGCGCACGCCCCGCAGCGCCACGCGCCCCTCTTCCGCGATCTTGCGCACGACCCGAATCAACTCGTGGCGGCGCTCTTCGGAAAGCGGAGGGACAGGCAAGCGAATCAGCTTGCCGTCCACGATGGGATTGATCCCGATCTTCGCCTCCTCCAGCGCCTTTCTTACCGCATCTACGACGGTTGGATCCCAAGGTTGCACCAGAAGTAGATGTGCGTCGGGTACGGTGATGGCGGCCAACTCCCGAAGGCGCATCGGCGAGCCATAGGCCTCGACCGAGATATTCGCAACGAGCTCCGGAGAAGCTTTGCCCGAGCGAACCGAGGCAAACTCTTCCCGGAGATGCTCGATGGCTTTCTCCATGCGTTCTTCGGTGCGGAAAAGGATCTCGTCGAAGCTGCTCATGTCCTGCCTTTCTATTTCATTCTGAGCGGAAAGAACTCCTGCTGCAACAAGAGAACGAGGGACTAACCGCAGACCCGGGTACCGATCGGCTCCCCGAAGACGGCAGCGCGAAGGTTGCCCGGCGTAAAGACGTTGAAGACCACGATCGGGATGTTGTTGTCCAAGCAGAGCGTGAAGGCGGTCGAATCCATGACGGAGAGCCGCTTTTGAATCGCATCGAGGTAGCTAAGCTGGGTGAACCGCTTGGCATCGGGATTGATCTTGGGATCGCTGTCGTAGATTCCGTCAACCTTCGTTCCCTTCAGGATCACCTCCGCCTCGATCTCGCTCGCCCGCAGAGCCGCCGTCGTATCCGTCGAGAAGAAGGGATTGCCGGTGCCGCCCACGAAGATCACAATTCTCCCTTTTTCCAAATGGCGAATCGCCCTCCTTCGAATGAAGGGCTCGGCCACGTTTCTCACCTCAACGGCTGTCTGTACGCGGGTGGGGATCCCGATGCTTTCGAGGGCTCCCTGGAGAGCGAGGCCGTCGATGATCGTCGCCAGCATCCCCATGTAATCGGCAGTCGGCCGATCGAGTCCGCTCTTCATGCCCGTCGCTCCCCTCCAGATATTCCCTCCGCCGATCACGATCGCAATCTGGATTCCGGAGCCGTAGACCTCCGCCACCTGGCGGGCGATCTTCTGAGTGACCTCCATCGAAAGAGGACCGTCGGGGCCGGCGAGGACCTCTCCACTCAGTTTCAAAAGAACTCGCCGATACACCGGGGGTCGTTGGGTATCCGGGAGCGGTTCCATGAAGGTTAGGGCACCTTCCCTTCTCTTGTCTCGCTTGTCAATGCTTCCCTGTTTTCGTCCCCCTTCGTGGTCCGTCCGCCGTTCGGGTTCGCGCCCTACCGAACCGCAGGCTTCTTCCCGGACCCACGATACCGGAAGTCGACCGATTCTCGGATCACCCTTTCCCGCAGCCACCCGAAGGGAATGTGGACGGCATAACGATAGCGCACCTCTTTCGGACCCCAGTCGCCGTTGGGAAGCCGCTGGGATTCCCAACGGAACTCGAGCTCATAGAGCCGCGCGAAAAACCAGGCTACGGAGACGGGATGGCCGAGAAAACCCTCGTTTTGCAAGAGAGAGTAGTCTTCCTTCGAAGCCCAGAGGTGGCCCCAGACCGCGTTGACGACCTTTTCCTCGCGATTCCGGTAAGGCATGTTGGGCCTCGGGGTGAATCGAATCTTGTAGCAATCGACCCCGTTGACCCGTTCGCTGCCGTCCAGGGAATAGTAGTAATGGTCGATCACGTTGAGCACCTCGAAGGGCTCCTCCTGCGCAGCCTTGGCGGTCTCTCCTTCCGGACCCTTCTCAGGGCGGGAGCCGTAATCCGGCGGTCGGTCGGCGTAGACCGCTTGGCGCTGCTTGCTTTCGGAAACGATGCGACGCTCTGCGTCGAGCTTCTCTCGAATGATGATCAGATCGTAGTCAAATTGCCGGCGGCGCTCCGCCAGCCGCTTGTCCTGCTCGGCTAAACGGCGGACGATCCGGTAGGCCTCCTCCGACGGATCGGCCCAGGCCGCTCCCCACCCGAGCCAGAGCCCGAGGAGCCAGCCGCCCAAAACCCAGACGCTCCGCGAGAGAAACAAGAGACGCAAGATTCGTTTTGTCATGGAACACGACGCCTTCCGTCCCTTACCGATTGGATAGCCCGACCCCGCCGTGAGGCAGACGCCGGTTCGGAGCCGCTCTGAGCTCGAGTCGTTGCCGATCCGGCCTTCGGATGCGTGGAAAGAAAAGAAAAGGGAACATACCGGCTCCATAGAAAGCCAAGCCGCCTCCAGCGCGACAAGAGGATTTTCTTGGCGGGGGGAACCGAGCAATATTTTAGGCCATGGAGACCAGGGGAATGGGCAACCTGGGACCGCCAAGGAGTGCCGCCGCCCAGCGCCTCTTCCCCCGACGGCGAGGGAATCGTCCCCGGCAGAGGTGGCGCTGCGGCAACCCGGAATTAGGCTCCTTTTTTCTCGGAGCCGACGGGCTTTGGATGCTCGCGCTCTCAGTCTTCGTCGGGCTGGCCTCCGCCACGCTCAGCTTCTGGCTGGTCTTCGGTCACGTTCTTCGCATCGCCAGGCGAACTCCCTCTTCGATCGATTCTCCATTTCGGATCGTCGTGTTGGGCTCTTGCCTGGATGCCGACGGCGGGCCGACGCCGACCTATCGCTGTCGGCTCGATCGGGCGCTCCGCCTCTATCGGCAAGCCCCCTCGGCCAAGATTGTTCTTCTCGGGGGAACCACCCTCGAAGGAGGGCCCTCGGAGGCGATGGCGGGCTCGCGGTATCTTTTGGCCCACGGCCTGCCGGAGAGATCCCTGATCCTCGAGGAGAACTCCCGCCACACCTTGGAAAATCTTCACTTCTACCGCTCCACCCTCGCCTCGACCGACGGCCGACCCGATGCTCTGGTCACCAGCCGCTTTCATCTCGCCCGAAGCACACTCCTGGCTTCCGGGCTCCGAATCCCGCACGCGCCGTGCGCCGCCGAAGATTGCTGGGCGGCATCCCCGCAGGAGATCCTGCGGCTCTTCGTGGAGGCGTTTTTCGTGCACTGGTATCTGGTCGGCCGAACCTATGCCCGCTGGACCCGCAACGAGCGCATGCTCGACCGAATCCGCTAAACGGCATAGAAGCGATGATTCGCCCACCTGTCGCTTCCCCAGATCGAGCTTCGGCTGCCGGCCGGAATCCCCGGCGCTGGCGGCCATCCCCGGCCATCCGCGTCTCCCTCTGGCTGCACGTCACTCTCCTGGCGGCGCTTCCCCTCGTCCCCGGATTCTGGGTCTGGCTCCTGGCCCTCTTCCTCGCCGACCACCTTCTCCTCGGGTTCTCCGGCCTCTGGCCGAAAAGTAGGCTGCTGGGCCCGAACCTCGTCCGCCTGCCGAAGTCCCCCGCGCGGAACGGTCTTGTGGTCCTCACCTTCGACGACGGACCTGATCCCGAGATCACGCCGGCGATCCTCGATCTTTTGGACACCTGGGGGGCCAAGGCGAGCTTCTTCTGCGTGGGACAGCGGGCGGAGCGGCACGCCGGACTCGTCCGGGAAATCGTCCGGCGCGGCCACAGCGTGGAAAACCACAGCTTGCGCCATTCGAACTTCTTTGCCTGCTACTCCCTGGGCGCCCTGCAGCGCGAGATCCAACGAGCACAGTCGGTGCTCGGCGCGCTTGCCGGCACGGCTCCCCGGTTTTTCCGCGCTCCCATGGGTTTTCGCAATCCCTTTCTCGATCCCGCTCTCGCATGGGCGGGCCTTCGTTACGTTTCCTGGACCCGGAGAGGCTTCGACACAGCCTGCCGAACCCCCGCAACCGTCCTCCGCCGCCTGATCCGGAACCTGGCCGAAGGCGACATCCTCCTCCTGCACGACGGACACAGCGCGCACACACCCCAGGGTGATCCCGTGAGCCTCAAGGTCCTCTCGGTGCTCCTCCCGCTCCTCGAGGCCCGAGGTCTTCGCGCGGTTTCGCTCCCGATGGCGATGTCGGATGAGTCCCAAAGCAGCAGGGGAGTCCGCGCCGGAGAAGCCGGGGCAGAGCCCCGCAAAGGAGGCGGAGATGCATCCGGGCCAGCAAGAAGTTGTCCCGGACATAGCGGAATTGGGAGACCCCTCCCTCCTGCCGAGTAAAATAGCGGACCGGCACCGGAAGTTGGATCGGGGGCACCCCTCGCCAATAAAGGCGGACGACTGCTTCGGGATCGAAGTCGAACCTCCGCATCGTGCGGCACGACTCCATGATCTCCAGCAAGGGTGCGATCGGATAGACCCGAAAGCCGAAGAGCACGTCGCCCACACCCCCGCCCACCGTCTGGACCCCCGCGAGCCAGTTGGAGATCTTCCGCCCGCCGACTCTCGCGGGAGGAGCGCTCCGATCGAAGATCGGCAGACCGAGCACCATGGCATCGGGAGAAGCGGCGGACGCCGCCAGAAACTGCGGAATGGCGGAAGCGGGGTGCTGCCCGTCCGCATCCATCGTCAAGGCGTGGGTAAACCCCGACCTCGTCGCCTCCCGCAGGCCCCGGAGGATGGCCGCGCCTTTGCCTTGATTACGGGAGAGGGAGAAGACCCGGAACCCGGGATCGGCTTCCGCCCGCTGGCGAAGCCGCCCCTCGGATCCATCGTTGCTCCCGTCGATGACGACCCAGACCGGCTGCCAGAATCGGCGGGCCTCCTCCACCGTCTCCAAGAGCTTCGCTCCCGTATTGTAGCTCGGGATCAACACAAGCGCGCGCGGCTTCTGTCTGCTCATCGCACGGAAATCGACGGGTTCCGCGTAAGCTCCTGCCGGTAGTAGCGCTCAAGCTCTTCGACAAATTCATGGGGCTCTCCCTGAGCAAGAAAGCGCCGTCCGAGGCGGGCTCGATAGACCAGAGGAAACTCCGGCTTACGGAAAAGCGGCCACCCTTTTGCGAGGTAGGGAACGCTTCCCTCCAAAAAGACCGTCTGCACGGGGATTCCCGTCGCTCGGGCGATGACGGCAACTCCTCCCTTAAAAGAGCTGACCGGCTGCGTGGTCGTCCGAGTCCCCTCCGGGAAGATCAGAATCTGTTCCCCTCGACGAATCGCCTCTTTCGCCTCCCTCACGAGCAAGAGCGGGGAATCGCTCCGGAGATACCGGGCGAGCCGGAGGCATCCGCCTAGGAAAGGATTTCCCCAGAGCGCCGCCTTGGCGAGGCAGACGACCCTCGGAAGCCGGGAGATCACCAACACGGCGTCAAGCAGGGCCGGGTGGTTGGCGGCAATCAGCAGTGGCCCCTCGTTTCGAAGCTGGTCCAGAGCGGTGAGATCGCAACGAAAGAGACCGAGAAACCGCATATGGGAAAGGAACAACCGAAAACCCACCATGATCAGGAATTGGCCAACGCGCGCTCCGATCCTCGGCGGAAGCAGGAGGCTCAGCAGACCGGCGACGACACTCCAAAAGAGGCTGGCTACCCAGAAAAATCCGACGCCCCAGTAGAAGCGCACGCACTCAGCAACCCGCGTGAGACAATCCCACGCCTCCTGCCCGGCACCCACATCCGCCTGACAGCAACCAGGCAAAAGCCGAACTGCCGGAGCCGCAGCACCTTTTTCCCGTCCCTTTCCCTTATCCAGAACGAAAGCAACTGTAATGCGCCCCATCATCCGGCGTAAAGAACCGAAACGGCTCCTCTCGCAGGCCAAGGAAGGTACCTCTGGTTGAGAGGCCGACGAGTTCATGAAAGGCGGGTGGGAGCGGATTCAACACAGGTACGGACGGCAGGTCAAGGAGACACTAACCTGAATGGCAGACTCCTTCAGCCCGGAATCCCGCCTCCTTCCAGCGGAACGAACTGGTACCATTGGCTCCAATGGGCCGCGATTTCGGGAACCAGCAGATCGAAGACCTGCCGGCTCGCGGCTGCCAAGGCCTCCTCCCTGGACCCTTGGTCCGAGAAAAAGAGCGGCGGGCTGCACCAGACTCGATAACGCCGGTTGGGCTTTTCGGTTACCGTCACCACGAAGACCGGAACTGCCTCGAGCATCGCCAGATAGAGGATTCCCGTGGAGACCGGCAAGCGGCCATGGGGAAGACGGACGGAGACCCGGCTAGTCGGAGAGGGCCGATCAACCAGAGCCGCGACAAATTTCCCTTGCGAGAGCTTCTTGCGAACCGCCAGAAACGAAAAAGCGTCTTCTCCGACCTCCAGCGTCTCGACCCCCCAGCGGCGGCGGTATGCCGATCGCCACAGAGAGAGGTTCGGGTCCGGTTCGGGGAAGGTGAGAATCACCGTTGAGAAACCGAAGCTTGAGAGCAGCGCGCCTCCGAGCTCAAAGAGTCCGAGGTGGCCCGTCAGGAGGAGCGCCCCCTTCCCCTGGCGGTGTGCGAAGGCAAGCCCCTCGTAGCCGATCCGCTCCTCGATGAGCCCCCGGGCACAGGCGACGGATCGGCTACCAAGATAGAAATAGTCGCCGATCGCCTTGCCGAAGTTTCCATAGACGTTTCGGGAGTCCGCTGCCCGGACGGGCCGATCGAGAATCAGTCGTAAATTCCGGGCAACGACCGCGGCGTGCGCGCGGCGAAAGAAGGCGAAAGCCAGGGCCGATCCCGCGCCGATCCCGCGCACCACCCCTCTCGGTAGGAAGCGCGCCGCCAGAACGCCGAGCGCAAACCAGGACGAACGGTAGAGGGGACGGGAGACGGCCGCTCCCCGGGGGGCGGAGGTGTCTGGCCTGCGTGTCTCACCCGCGTTCTCCTGCAGCTTGGGCAATGGACTTGTCTGCTTCGCTGGAACTTGGTTTTCCCCCTCGCAGGTTGTCGTCATACCACGCCGGGGGAAAACCTGCTCCCCGCCTTGCCTCCAGGACCATGCGCCGCGCCTCGGATAGGAACTTTGTGAGACGCGCAGGCTGCCATCGCTTTACCCGTCCAATGGCTCAATCGGCCGGATCGGCCTCCATGGAGCGGCTTGGCCAACCTGTTTTCCGTTTGGGGAGTGCGGGCCTCTTCCTCCCTTTAAGCTTCCGAGCGCTCGCGTGCCCTCCCGATCCCGAAGGCCGGGGACCGGCGACTCCGGCTCTCCGTTGGAGCTCCTCGATCTGATCCCGAAGGAGAGCCGCTTTTTCATAGTTGAGCGCACCTGCCGCCTCCACCATCTCCCGTTGCAAATCCCGCAACGTCTCCTCCAGATCGAACTTCCCTTCCTCCCCATGCAACCTCTCCACCGCCTGCGCCTCGGCCCGCAGCACCCCCCGCAGACTCTCTTGGATCCCTCGCTGCACCCCGCGGGGCGTAATCCCGTGAGCCTGATTGTAGGCAATCTGCTTGCTCCTCCGGTATTGGGTCACCTCCAGGAGCTTTCGAATCGCCGGGGTCTCCCGTTCGGCGTAAAGCAGCACGGTCCCGTGAAGATGGCGTGCGGCTCGCCCGGCGATCTGGATCAGCGACTTCTCCGACCGGAGGTAGCCCTCCTTGTCGGCGTCCAGGATGGCGACCAGGGAGACTTCGGGCAGATCGAGGCCTTCCCGAAGCAGGTTGATTCCGACCAGAACATCGAAGTCCCCCGCTCGGAGCCCGCGCAGGATCTCTACCCGCTCGATCGCGTCGAGTTCCGAATGGAGATAGCGGACGCGCAAGCCCAACTCGCGCAGGTAATCGGCTAGATCCTCCGCCGTCTGCTTGGTCAAAGTCAGCACAAGAGACCGTTCTTTCTGCGACTCCCGCTTGCGGATCTCCTCCATCACATCGTCGATCTGCCCTTTGAGCGGGCGAACCTCGGCGACGGGATCCAAGAGCCCGGTGGGCCGGATGATCTGCTCCACCGCCTCTCCGCCGCAAAGCCCGAGCTCGTAGTCGCCGGGTGTCGCCGAAACATAGAGCGTCTGGCCGACCAGCGAGCGGAATTCGGCAAAGTTGAGCGGCCGATTGTCGAGCGCCGAGGGAAGACGAAACCCATGCTCGACCAGGACCCGCTTGCGGGCGATATCCCCCGCGTACATCCCCTGGATCTGCGAGATCGTGACATGCGATTCATCGATCACGGTAAGAAAATCCTTCGGAAAGAAATCGAGAAGCGTGTAAGGACGCGAGCCGGGCTCCCGGCCGCTCAAATGCCGAGAGTAGTTCTCGATTCCGCTACAGAAGCCAAGCTCCTCGAGGAGTTCGAGATCGTAGGTCGTCCGCAGCCGCAGACGCTGGGCTTCCAGCAGCTTTCCCTGTCCTTCGAGCTCCGTTACGCGCTCTTCGAGCTCCTGCCGGATGGAAGCGACCGCTCTTTTCGTCTTATCGTATGGCGTCACGAAGTGGCGAGCCGGGAAGATCATCTCTTTCTCCAACCGGGTCAGCACATTTCCGGTCAGAAGCTGAAATTCGCTGATCCGGTCGATCTGATCCCCGACAAACTCGATCCGCAACCCCTCTTCGGCCGAGCGGTGGCAGACCTCGACCACATCGCCGCGAACCCGGAACCGGCCTCGAGCCAGCGCCACGTCGTTCCGCTCGTATTGCATTTCGACCAGGCGCGCCAGCAGCTCCTCTCGCCTCAGGTCCATTCCGACCCGCAAGGCAAAGGCGAGCCCCTCGTAGTCCTCCGGAGACCCCAACCCGTAGATACAGGAGACGCTCGCCACGACGATGACATCCCGCCGGGAAAGCAGGGAGATGGTCGCCGAGAGCCGCAGCCGCTCGATCTCCTCGTTCACGCTCGAATCCTTTTCGATGTAGGTGTCGCTGCTGGGGATGTAGGCCTCGGGCTGGTAGTAGTCGAAGTAGGAGACGAAATACTCGACGGCGGCCTCAGGAAAGAACTGCTTGAGCTCGCTATATAGCTGGGCGGCCAGCGTCTTGTTGTGGGAAATGACCAGGACGGGGCGACCCAGCCGCGCGAGGACGCTGGCAACGGTAAAGGTCTTCCCCGACCCGGTCACGCCGAGAAGTACCGTGTGCGGCTCTCCCTCCTGCACCCGGCGCACGATCGTCTCGATGGCTTGCGGCTGATCCCCGCACGGAGCGTACGGCGCCCGGAGATCAAAGATACCCGATTCTTCCGCTCTCATTGATCCGCGGCCGCCCCATCGCCCGGCCATTCCTTGCGCCTGTTCTCCCTCTCTTTTTTCCGCGCAGCCGCTGCTTCGTGCAGGAGTGCGCAGACCTCCTCGTCTCCGAGCTGGGGAAACTCCTTGTACCACTGGCCCACGCCGAAGAAGGATTCCGGGGTGAGGAGGACGATCCACTCGTCGACCAACTCGGCCATCTCCTCGGCTACCGAGGGAGGTGCCACAGGGACAGCGGCCAGGATCGCTGCAGGCTCAAGCTTCCGGGCTGTCTCCACCGCCGCCCGCATCGTCGCTCCTGTAGCGATGCCGTCATCGACAAAGATCGCGATTTTCCCGCGGAGCGAAAGCGCAGGCATCCCCTTGCGAAACAGGGCCTCGCGCCTCCGTAATTCCCGTTCTTCCCTGGCGGCAACCGCCTCGATCGTCCTTTCATCGATTCCCAAGCTGGCGACCACGGAGCGGTTGATTACCCTCCCACCTCCGGTAGCGATCGCACCCATGGCCAGTTCTTCCTGCCCCGGAACTCCCAGCTTGCGAACCGTGAAGACGTCGAGAGGAAGGTGCAGGATTTTGGCAATCTCCGCGCCCACGGCGACTCCGCCGCGGGGGAGCGCCAAGAGGATGACATCCTTCCTGCCGCCATACTCGAGCAGCTCCTCGGCCAGAAGCCTCCCGGCTTCCTTCCGATTCTGAAATCGCTCGTCCTTCATTGCCCTTCGTTCGCCTCAGCTTCCCATCGGCATCCCACCCTGCAAGAAGAAAGAGCCTCCTCTCGGGGGGGGGAATCTTCGCCTGCGGACTTTCCGCTTGTGCTTTGCCGTTCCTTACGGTAGATGGATTTCTTTTTAACACTCTTCACCAGCGGATGACAGCAACGACTTCTCCTACCGCCAAACCCTATACGCGTGCCAATCCCTTTCCCGCTCGAATCTCGGAAAATCGAGCGTTGACCCTACAGGGTTCGGAAAAAGAGACGCGGCATCTCGTCGTTGACCTCCGCGGCAGCGGTCTCTCTTATCAAGTGGGAGATTCCCTGGGAGTTTTCGCCCGCAACCCGCCGGAGCTCATTGGCGAACTGCTCCAAGCTCTCGGGCTCTCGGGCGAGGAGACGGTCTCTCTCCAAGGGCAGACGTCCTCGTTGCGCGAGATTCTCGCAAGCCAATTCGTCCTCAACCGGGTGACCAAGAAGTTTGCCCGCGCTCTCGCGGAAAAGCTTCCTCCCGGTCCAAGCCGCGATTCGCTCCAAGCCCTCTGTCAAAACGAAGCCGAACTCGACGCCTATCTCCACGGCAAGGATTATATCGATCTTCTTCGCAGCCATCCCGGCGCCTCCTTCGGACCGGAGGAGCTGATCGGCCTGCTCGGCCGCTCTCTTCCCCGGCTCTATTCGGTCGCTTCGGCTCCCGCCGTCTACCCCGAAGAGATTCACCTGACGGTCGCGGTGGTCCGCTTTCAGACTCACGGTCGGGAAAAGCTCGGGCTCGCCTCCGGCCATCTCGCTCGCATCGAACCCTCCCAACCCCACGCACTGCCGGTCTATGTTCAGCCCGCCAAGCACTTCCGGCTCCCGGAAGACCCGACAGCCTCCTTGATTCTGGTGGGTCCCGGCACGGGCGTGGCTCCCTTTCGCGCCTTTCTCCAGCAGCGGGCGGCGCTGGGCCACACGGGGAGGAACTGGCTCTTTTTCGGCGAGCAGCACCGGGCAACCGATTTTTTCTACGAGGAGGAGTTCCTTGAGCTTCATCGCAAGGGCGTCCTCTCCCGCCTCGATACGGCGTTTTCTCGGGATCAAGCTCAGAAGATCTACGTGCAGCATCGGATGACCGAACAGGGCGAGGCGCTCTGGGCTTGGCTTCAGGAGGGAGCGCACCTCTACGTTTGCGGGGATGCCCACCGAATGGCCAAGGATGTCCATCAGGCGCTCATCGATATCGCCCACCGCTTCGGCGGCCTGAATCTAGAAGAAGCGGCTCATTACGTGAACGTGACCCTCCTGAAGGAGCAGAAACGCTATCACAAGGACGTCTATTAACGCCGTCCTTCTCTAGCCTTCCCAGGAAGAGCATCACCACCAGGTGCCTGGATCCCAGCCCGCTCCCAGATTGCCCTCCTGGTAGGGACCGGGAGAGTAGAACGGCTCTTGCCCGAAGCGGCGCGGCCAGAGATAGACCTCTTTCGCGACCACCAACGGCTGGCCTTTGATCAGCCCCGCAAACTTCCCCCAGACAGTGACGACCCGACCCCACGGGTAGGCGCTCGCAGCGACCTTTTCGCGGATCTCCGCCACAAAATGCCCTCGGCTTTTTGCGTCGCTGCGGGGACGGTCTCTTTCGTCCAACGGTAAGCCGTCGATTTCGATCCAGGTCCGATCGCGGAGGCTCTCGACCCGAACGACTCTTCCCCCCAGGAGCGCCGGCTTCCCCCGATAAGCTTCCGGATGGGAGCGAAGGGCGGCAACGGGAGCCTGATTCGCCGTCGCGGTCCGGACCGACTCCGGAACCGGACTGCAGCCCTGGAAAAGAAGGAGAACCATCGCTGCGAATTCCCCCCACCTCTCCCCTCCTTTCCTCCTCATACGCCTCCGTTTCGGATCAATCTCCCGGAGGATCGGCGAGGGCACAAGCTCAAATCCCGCCCCAAAAGGAGCTTCGTTTTTGACCTTCTTTTGACACGCGCCCTTCCGGTTTTGACTCTCGTCCGTCGCCGAGAGGGACGAGAGTGGAATAGCACGGAAGATGCGGCTCCTTCGATCAGGCCGTTCGACTCCGCTGAATCTGCGTTTTCTGGCATGATTTCTGCTTTATCAAAATCAGGAAAGAGATCCATGACAACGGCACTTCTTGAAAGACGGGCAACGCGGCTCGAAGCAAAGAGAAGCCAGGAGATCCAGCCTGCGGCCGACCAGTCTGCCGGATGGGGTTTTTGGCCTGCGATCGCTCTGGCCATCCTCTTTCACGCGGGAGTGGCCTGTCTGATCCTGCCCGGAGTTCCAGGGAGCCCCGTGCCGGCGATCGCGCCGCTCTCCCTGCAATCCTCGCCGAACTCCTCGAACGTCGAACTCATGGACGAAATCCCCGTGCCCCCAAGCGCGGGTACTCCACTGCCGGAGGAACGCAAGGCCGAAGAGCCATCCGTCCTGCCGACGCCCGTGCCCCCCATTCCAAAGAAGCCGCTGGTTGCCCGGCAGGCGAGCCGCTCCCACGCCGCTCGTCCCACTCAGACGCCGCACAACCGGCCTCCGGCGCTCGGCGGCGGGCTTGTCCTCTCAGAACCCCCTTACCCCTATGAGGCCCGGTGCCAGAGGCTCGAAGGCAAGGTGACCTTGCAGGTCTTCGTGCAAGAGGGTCATGTCATCTGGGTCGAAGTTCTTGCGAGTTCCGGGCATCATCTCTTGGATGGGAGTGCCAAGCAGTGGGCGCTCCATCACTGGCGCTTTCCCGGAATCGCGTCCGGTTCCTTCACCGAAGCGGTGACCTTCAGCCTGGACGGAGTCTAACCTGCATATCTCTCAAGCGTTCTCCTGCGGCTTGCAAAACGGACCTAGCTGCTTCATTGCGCCTTGCATTCAGGCCCATCCGCCGCGCCTCGGGTACAAACTTTGTGAGACAAGCAGGCTAAGCCGCCATCCCTCGCGAATGGCAACGGCCTCCTAGGCAGCCGCCTACCAGCCCTGACAAAGCTCTCCTAATCCGAATGGGCTGCTCCGGAACGGCGGGCTGCGCCACTCGCGTGTCGCCGACCTGCGGATCAGCTATAGTCCTGCTGCGAGATCGAGCTTGCCGGGCGTGCCCCGAGCAGCCGCGCCTGCGTAACCACGCGAGCCGGGTCCGAATCGAAGCGGTAGCCATGGCAGTTGGGGCAGAACACCGCCTTTTCCCGCACGATCGACTCGCAGCCTTCGCAGACCTTGTACTCGGTCGGGGCTTTCAGGATTTCCGCCGCCCTCTTCGCTCGTTCTTCCAGTTCGGATTCGGTCACCGCCGATATATTACGACTCCCGCGCCACTCTTCAACCGCAAGCCTCGTCTTCCCCGATCATTCAAACCCTTGCCAAGGGAAGAGGTTGAGGTAAAAGAAAACCATGGCGTCAACCATAGCCGATCGCACGGATCTATTTCGAAAAAAGCTCCTAGGAAAGACAGGGAAGATTTCCGAGAAAGCGTTGGAGATGCATCTTGGCCTCTATGCCATCCAGGTCCGCCGGGCCAACGAGCTCCTGCCGGCGCTCCAGGGGAAGGAGCTTCCCGGAGACGACCGGATCGCGGGCTCCCTTTTCCGGGCCAATCGGCTCGATTTCTCCTATTGTCTCTCCTCGGCAAAGAGCCACGAGCTCTACTTTGCGACTCTTGGCGGAGCCGGTGGCGAGCCGCAAGGAATCCTTCGCACCTGGATCGATCGGGACTTCGGTTCCCTCGACCGCTTCCTACGCGACCTGCGTACGACGGCTTTGGCGTCGGACTCGTGGGCCTGGACCTGCCTTGACCACGCAAGCGGTCGGCTTTTCAACCTTCTCGGCGATCCCCGAGGTGCTGTCCCCTTCTGGGGTGGAACACCTCTCCTGGCGATCGACATGGAAGACCATGCCTTTCTTCTCGATTTCAACCTGGATCGGGCGGCTTACCTCGATTCGCTGCTCGGCCAGATCGACTGGGAAGTGGTCGCCTCGGCGCTCCCTCTACTCTGAGACCGGCGCCTGTGCCCGAGTAGAGGTTGCAAGCCAAGGGCGATCAGCAGAAGGGCCAGTTGGGTCAGCACAATGGTGGGTCCCGTAGGCAGATCGAGATAGAAGGAGAGGATCACCCCGCCCACCGAGCCGAGAAATCCGCCGATCCCTGCGAAAACAAGCAGGAGACGGAGATTGGGGGCGACCAGCCGGGCCGCCGCCGCCGGGACCACCAAAAGGGCACTCACCAGCAGGGCTCCCAGCAATTTCAAGGCGATGGCCACCACCGCGGCTACCAGGAGCACCAGGATCCGGTTGAGTCGGCGCACCGGGATCCCATCCGCCAAGGCGAGATCCTCGTCCAAAAGGATCAAGAGAAACTCCCGCAACCTCCTCCCCAAGACGATTACAGCACTCATGGTCACCGCCCCAAGCACCGCCACGTCTCCCCAAGAGTTCGCATTGATGTCTCCGAAGAGCGTCTCCTCTAAAAAGCCGTATCGGCCTAACTTGCCCAGAACCAGCACCCCGAAAGCAACGCTTCCCGTGAAGCAGAATGCCATCACGGTATCAGGGCGCCACCGGGCGCTTTCGAAGAGCGAGGCCATCAGCCAAGCAGCGCCCAGGCACCAGAGGATCAGCAGGCCGGAAGGAAGCCCGGGAGGAAGAGCGAAACCGAACCAGAACTCGACCGCGCCCTCGGCGAGCAACCCCAGGGCGACCCCGGTGATTGCCGTATGGGCGAGCGCGTCGCTGAAGAAAGCCATGCCCCGCGCCGTAAGAAAGACGCCCAAGAATCCGCAAACCGGGCCGGCAAGCGCGGCGGCGGACAACGCCCGTCGCAAAAAATCATAGGAGAGAAAGTCCAAGATCTACCCCCTGCTCTAGCGAGTCCGCGCCCGCCCGGCAAGACTCTCTCCTCCTTTTCCTACCTATTCCCTCTCCGGCTCGTCGACATCTAGCCAGCATGTCTCACAAAGTTCGTACCCGAGGCGTGGCGGATGGGCCTGGATGCAAGGCGGGCCGCAAGTTTTCCCCCAAAGCTGTATGACGACATACTGCGCGGAGGGAAAACCAAGGCGCAACGAAGCAGACAGGTCCATTTCGCGAGCCGCAGGAGAATGTTTGTGAGACATGCTGGCTAGGATTGCCCTCCTTCAACCGGGATGGGGAAAGCGCTGATAAGCGGCCGCTAGCTGGTCTTCGCGCATCACTTCCTTTGGCGGGCCGCTGGCGAGAATCCTCCGGTTGAGGAAATAGACCCAGTCCGAAATGTGATGGACCAGGTGAAGATCGTGAGAAACCAGAAGAATCCCAAGCCCATCGCGATCCCGGAGCCGATGCAGGAGCGCATCGAATGCGGCCGCACCCAAGAGATCCACACCCGTTGCCGGTTCGTCCAGGAGGAGGAGTTGCGGCCTCTTCGCCAGGGCGGCAGCAAGGAAGACCCGCTGCCTCTCCCCTCCGGAGAGCTCCCCGAGCCGCCGATCGAGCAAGCTCGTGACCCCCAGTTCCTCCAGGCTCTCGACCCGCTCCTGTTTCGCCCAGCCGGGCCGAAAAAAAGGGCGCCCCAGGCGCAGGGAGAGGAATTCGGCCACGGTAACCGGCAGGAGGCGGTCGAAGGAGAGCCTTTGCGGCAGATAGCTCATCCGAAGGCCAAAAGCCTTTTCCACTCTTCCCTGGCGCAGCGGCAGGATGCCAGCCAGGCAGCGGAGCAGAGTCGTCTTCCCCGCTCCATTGGGTCCGATCAGAGAGACGACCTCCCGGCCAAAGACTTCGAGAGAGACCTCTTCAAAGGCAGCCTCGTCTCCATAGCCCGCCGCAATCCCCTCTGTCCGCAAAAGGAAGGGCCGGCTCGCCGCCCGCCGTATCGCAACGTCGGCCGCATCGCTCCTCCCCTCCGATCCTTGCTCGCTCCCCGGACCCATTTTCCCCCTAAGGATGAGCCGACGAATCTCCTTGAAATGCACCCACAAGGGCCTGCCGATTAGCTTCCGCCACGCGCTCATAGAGATCGGCCCGCAAGGCGCCGCTCTCCATCGAATCCAGCAGCACGATCGGAACTCCGCTGTCGCGCGAGATGCTCCGGAGTTCGGAACTGACGTGATTGACCTCGCTAAAGAGGGCCCGCACCCGGTTTCGAACGATCGAGTCGAGCACCCAGGCCACAAGCTTGGGGGAGAGCCCCGCGTGTCCCCTCGTCTCCAGGATCGCCACCCTTTGAATCCCATATCGCTCCGCCAAATAGGCAAACGCATCGTGATCGGACACCATCTTCTTGTCGGGCAAGGGATCGAGCGAATGACGATAACGCTCGTCGAGCCGGAGCAGCTCTTCCACCAAGAGCTTTCCGCGCGCTCGGTAATTGGAAGCTTTCGCCGTATCTCGACGGCAGAGTTCGCGAACGATATTTTCCACCTCGACGACAGCCAAAACGGGATCGAGCCAGACATGCGGATTCGGAGGCATTTCTCCCGCCCGACTCCCACCGGTAGGAGAACCAGGCGAAACCCACTGAGGCAGCGGAGTAATCCCCGCGCTCGCGTCCAGAAGCTTCTCCCGGTCGACCTCGGCTAGCGCCTTTTCCAAGAAGAACTCGAGTCCCAAGCCGTTGCGGATGATCAAGTCGGCTTGAGCAATCCGGCGCGCATCCCCAGGACTCAAGACATAATCATGAGGGTCGGCGTTTTGCGGCAGGAGATTCGCAAGCTCCACCGTCTCCCCGGCAATGCTCTTCACGAAGGAGTAGAGGGGAGCGATCGTGGTGAGTACCCGAAAAGGATGGGCGGGCCGAAGGGAATCAGCTAGCCCGACGGAGCTCGCTGCCCACCACGTCAGGAGCACGCAGAAGCCGGCCCCCAGTATTCGATATCGATTCCGCATCCTCACTGTTCGAAGAATCGCAACCTCTCCAAGGGATTCCAATCGAAACTCAAAAAAAGTGGGGCCCCTCTCGCGATGAGCTGGGCCCCTTTTTTTCCACCGTTACCCGCAGAGGCGGGCC
>NZ_CABFVA020000005.1 GCF_902143375.2 Methylacidimicrobium tartarophylax
ACCCGGAACATGGTTCCGGGAAGGATGGTGACGATGGTGCCTTCAACTTCAATCGTGTTCGGTGTGGTCATTTCTCTCAATCAAGCAGGAGAGTATCTTACTTTCTAGTGGTCTTTTTGCAGGGCCAAAGTACTACCGGGCTTCTGCAGGAGGGTGACGTAGTCGCCCAATATGTTCAGAGCTTCTTCCAGAGTGAAGTCGTTGCCGACCTGCGGACTGCCCTCGTCCCAACTCTTTTCTTCAAGTTCTCGGACGGCCGACCCATCACCGGCCGCTTCCGCGGCGGAAGTTTTCGCCGTCGATCGCGGCAGAAGTTTGAGCGGTTTGTGGCTCCGCGCGGAGTCGATGTCCAGGTAATAGACATTTTCGTTTGCCGCGGGACGGTGGGCGCGCTTTGCCTCCAGGGCCGTCTTGTTCGCTTCCGCCTCCTGCTTCTCTTTGAGCCTGACCGATTGATTGAGAGAAATCGCCTTGTCCTCGTTCTTGCGCTTGATGAGGTCGATCTGTGTCAGGACGTAGGCAAAGTCCGGATTCGACGCCACCCGTTCGGAGGAGCGCTTCTGTAGGACGGGCAGGAAGGCCGCTTCTCCGCTTGCTTTTTGGAAATAGGCCGGGGGAATGGCATCGGCAGGGAGCGCGTGGGGCAGAGACGATTCTCCCAACTCGAGATAGTCGTCAATCGATGGGAGGACCACATCGGAGGCGACTCCCCGCTGCTGCGTGCTCAATCCGGTCACCCGATAAAACTTCTGGACCGTCACCTTCAGCTTGCCGGGATCGCCGTGAAAATCCCAGGGGACGTAGTCGGAAAGAGGGAGCAGCGTCTGCACCGTGCCCTTGCCGTGAGTCGTCTGATCGCCGATGACGACTGCACGGCCGTAGTCTTGAAGTGCGGCCGCGACAATCTCGGATGCGGAAGCGCTGAACCGGCTGACCAGGACAAGCAGTGGACCCGTATAACAGAGATGATTTCCGGTCATGCGGAAAGACTGGGTTCGCCCGCGATAGTCCTTCACTTGAACGACGGGCCCATCACGGAGAAAGAGGCCGGATAAGTTGATCGCCTCTTCCAGCATCCCCCCTCCATTGCGTCGCAGGTCGAGCACCACTCCCGAGACGCGCTCTTTTTCCAGGCGCTTCAAGAGCAGTGCGACATCCTCGCTGCACTTCTCATAGAATCCCGGGAGTTGGACGACGCCGAGCCGCTCGGCTGGATTTCCCTGCGCGGCGGGGCGTTCATAGACAAAGGCCTTCGCATGCTGTTCGGTGAGCTTGACCACGTCGCGCGAGAGAGTGATCGACCGACGCACCGACTCGTCGGTGGCGTCCGCCGGAATCACCAGGAGGGTGACCTTGGTGCCTCGCTCGCCACGAATCTGCTCGACGACTTTGTTCAGCTTCATGTCCACGACGTCCACGGGTTCGCCGTGGTCCTGTTGGACCGCGACAATCCGATCGTTGGGTTTCAGCCTTTTGTCGAGATCAGCGGGAGCGCCGGGGACCAAGCTGACGATTTTCGGATAGCCGTCTTCCGATTTCAGCACGGCTCCGATCCCGGTTAAGGAGAGCTTGATGCTATTGATTTCGAAATTCTCCGCTTCGCTGGGAGACTGATAATCCGAATGGGGATCGTAGGCGTGCGCGAGGGCATTCAGATAATAGTCGAGGATTTCCTCGGTGTCCGCCTCGCGCATCTCCTTGAGAAAGCGGCTATAACGGCGAGCAATGGTCTTTCGCGTCTGCGACGGGTTCTCTTTGGCAAGCAGTCCTTGGAGCAGCTCATATTTGACCCGCTTTTTCCAGAGAGCACGTGCGTCGGCCTCGTCCTTCGGCCAAGGAAGCTTGCTTCGATCCGGCCGATAGGTCTCGTCCTTGGAGAAGTCATGGGGCTCCGAGAGCAGGGACTCCACGCCGTGCTCCTGTTCCGCCGCCCGGGTCAGAAACCGATTGTAAATATCCAGAGCTGGGGAAATATCTTCCCGCCGGGTGTAGTCTCCGAGAGTAGCTCCGTATTTTTTCTCGAACTCATCGATGTCCGACTGGAGGAAAATGGTGTGGTTGAAGTCGAGCGCATCCAGATAGTTTCGCAGAAAGATCTCGGAAACGTGCTCGTCAAAGGGCTTTTGCGAAAAGTGCGCTTGTTGGAGAAAGATTGCGACGAGCTTGGCGACTTTGCCGCATTGCGTCTGGTCCAGGTCGGCGCGCAAAACCGTCGGCATCAGCAACAGCAGGCCGAAGAACCAAAAGTGCCGTAGGAAACGCCTCATACAAACTCCTTTGGATAATAAGCGCGAAATGCTTCCGGGAGCAACACCCGGCCATCCTCCTGCTGATGATTTTCAAGGAGAGCGGCTATGATCCGGGGCAGAGCCGTCCCGGATCCGTTGAGGGTGTGACAGTAACGTGATTTGCCTGCGGGATCCGGCTTGCAGCGAAGAGTCATCCGGCGGGCTTGAAAGTCCTCGAGGTTGCTGCAGGAGGAGACTTCGAGCCACGCTCCCACTCCGGGCGCCCATACTTCCAGATCGTAACATTTCGAGGCGCCGAACCCCATGTCGCCGGTGCAAAGGAGCGTGATTCGGTAAGGGAGCTCTAGAAGTTGGAGCACCTTTTCCGCATGTCGCACGATCTCCTCCAAGGCGCCGTAAGAGCGGTCCGGGTGGGTGATCTGAACGAGCTCCACCTTTTCAAATTGGTGAATACGCAGAAGGCCGCGAGTGTCCTTTCCCGCACTCCCTGCTTCTCTGCGGAAGCAAGGGCTGTAGGCGACGTAGCGGAGCGGGAGCGTGGCTTCCTTTAGGGTTTCCTCGCGGTGCAGATTGGCGAGCGCCAACTCGGCGGTCGGCAGGAGGTAGAGATCGTCGGAGGGAATGTGATACATCTCCTCGGCGAATTTCGGCAGATGGCCGCTGCCGATGGCGACTTCACCCCGAACGAGGAACGGGGGCCAGATCTCGATATATCCATGTTCCTGGACATGGAGATCGAGCATGAAGCGGATGAGGGCTCGCTGCAACCGCGCTCCCTCGCCGCGGAAGAGGGCAAAACCGCTGCCGGCGAGTTTGACGGCGGCGGGGAAATCGAACAGCTCTCGCTTTTCCCCGATTTCCCAATGGGGCTTTGGTGGAAAGAGGAACGTACGAGGCGTTCCCCACGTGCGAATCGTCTGATTCGCTTCGGCGCCGTTCCCAATGGGAACGGTAGGATGCGGGAGGTTGGGCAGGAGCAGGAGGAGATCCCTGACCTCCGACTCCAGGCGTTGTCGCTGGCACTCCTTCTCCTCGATGGTTTTCCCTAAAGTCCGCATCTCCGTCAGAAGAGCTTGCGAGGGTTTCTCTTTGCCCTGGCGGAATCCGATCTCCCGGCTTACCTGGTTGCGTTTGGCTCGGAGTTCTTCCACGGAACGGATGACGGCGCGGAGTTCCCCGTCCGAGTCGAGGAGCCTGTCGACCAGAGCCTCGTCTCCTCGACCGCGGGTCTTCAGTCGCTCTCGAGCCTCTTGCGGATGTTGGCGAAGCCAGTGAATGTCGAGCATGAAGGGGACCGGATTGGATCAGGCAATCTCCTCGCCCGTGATCGCGTTCAGAAGGGTAAACTGTTCGGAGCCGAGATGAGGATCGGGCCGAAAATAAAGCTTCCCCTGCAATCGACGCTCCAGGTCGAGAAGAAGCTCTTCGTCCTCGGTTTTCAATCTTTCGAGGGTCGAGGGATGGACGAGCACTCGCAGCTCCTTGATCTCCGGATGGAGCCGCATGGCGCGAACGATGGCCCGCTGGATTTCGACGCTCATCGTCTCCGGCGACTTGACCATGCCCCGGCCATGGCAGACGGGACAGGGGATGTAGAGGGAATGCCAGATGCTCTCCTGTACCCGCTGTCGGGTCATCTCGACTAGGCCGAAGTCGGATAAAGGCAGGATGTTGGTCTTTGCCTTGTCCCGGCGGACGCACTCCTTGAGCCTCTGGACTACCGTCTCCCCTTCGCGACGGGACTTCATATCGATGAAATCGATCACGATCTGGCCTCCAATGTTGCGCAGGCGCAGCTGACGAGCCACTTCCCGGGCAGCCTCCATATTCGTCTGAAAAATGGCACCTCCTTGCTCGCGTCCGCCGCGAGCACGCCCCGTGTTGACATCGACGGCGACGAGTGCCTCGGTCTCGTCGATCACGATATAGCCCCCGCTCGGTAGATCCACTTTCCTTCCGAAGGCACTATCGATCTGCTTTTCGATGTCGAGACGTTCGAAGAGAGGGACGGGGTCTTTGTAGGAAACGATCTTTTTTTGGGATCGGGAGGAGATGAGGGCGACCAGATCCCGTATCCGTTTTGCTTCCTCTTCGTCGTCGACGAGAATGCGCTCGACGTCCTCGGTCAGAAAATCCCGCACCGTCCTTTGGACGAGGTCCGACTCTTCATAGACGAGACTGGGCGCGGAAAGAGAGCGGATCTTTTCGTTGATCTCCTGCCACTGCTGCAGAAGCAAGGCGAGATCGCGAACGAAATAGCGCGCCCGCGCTCCTTCACCGACCGTGCGAAAGATCAAGCCCATCCCATCGGGCACATCGAGCGAATCGAGAATCTTGCGGAGACGCGCCCGCTCCTTCGGGTTGTCGATTTTCCGGGAAATTCCGAACTGCTCGCTGAATGGGCTTAGCACGAGATAGCGGCCTGCAAGGCTGATGTTGGTCGTGACTCGGGCCCCCTTTGTGCCGATAGGACCCTTGGTGACCTGGACGACCACCTCGGAGCCGGCCGGATAGATTCTGGGGATATCCTCAGCGCGAGGGGCGCGTGACCTACTCTTGTGTTTGCGCCGCTCGACCGTTTCAAAGCTCCCATCGAGCGCGGCGGGAATTGCGTCCCAATAATGGAGGAAGGCGTTTTTCCCCACTCCGATGTCGACGAAGAGGGCCTTCAGGGCAGGTTCGACATTGTTGACTCGGCCCTTGTAGATGTTGCCCGCGATCCCGCGCTGTTCCCGTCGTTCAAGCGCCAACTCCTCGAGTTGGCCGTCTTCCAAGAGAGCAACCCGGTACTCGAGCGGCTCGCACGTGATGGCGATCTCTTTTCTGTTCGCATTCGGCTTGAGACGGACCCAACGCCGGATTCGATCGAAAAACATAAATGGTCTCCTTCTTTTCTTGCCCTTTCTGCTGCCTGCCACCGCAGGCAGGGCGCCTTTCCAGCCAAGGGTCTTTCGATGAGTTTTGCTCGAGCCGCGGACAAGAGGGCGGCTCCGCCATCTGCGGCAGCCTCCCTTCATTCGCCACGGCGACAAGCCGGTTTGAGATGGCAACGAAAATACGGATCAGTTCCGTCACGCTCCGCCTAAAGTGGTTTCTTCGGGTTTCCGATGGATCCATACGCTCTCCACTAGGCCCAATCCTGCCAGGCAACTGATGAGGAAGGTTCCTCCATAGCTGATGAAAGGCAAGGGGATGCCCGTAATGGGCACCACCTTGATCGTCATCCCGACGTTCACGAAAACGTGCGTAAAAAGAATCGTGGCGATGCCGACGGCGACGGCACGGCCCGCAGGCTCCCGAGCGGCGAAGGCGATCCGGAGGCAGAGCAGGAGCAGAAGGCATTCCCCTGCGATCACGGCGGCGCCGCCCAAAAAGCCCCACTCCTCTCCCACTACCGAGAAGATGAAGTCGGTATAAGAGATGTTCTTCGGAAGGAAACCAAGCATGTTCTGAGTGCCTTTTAGATAACCTTTGCCGCTCATCCCTCCGGAGCCGATCGCAATCAGGGATTGGTTGATCGTCCAACCCGCGCCGAGGGGGTCGAGGGTCGGATCGAAGAAGGTGCGAATCCGGTTCATCTGGTAAGGTTTGAGTCCCGGAATGTCCCAACCGAGCTTGCCCACCCCCCAATAGGCGTAAATCAGAACGCCGAGCAGGCAGAGCACTCCGAGAAAGACGTACCGCATTCTCAATCCGCCGACGAAAAGGATCCCGAAGCAGAGGGGCAAAAAGACCCCCGCGGAACCCAATGCGGGCTGCTTCAAGATCAAAAGCGTGGGGAGAGCCATGGCTGCAACGAGCGGGGCCGCGAAAACGATGCCCCGGCTCTTCGTTCGGACAAGCCACCAAGCTCCGAAGAGAACAAAGCCTACTTTCGTCAAATCGGCGGGTTCCAAGCTGATCGGACCGATCCGCAGCCAGCTCTTGGCGCCGTTGACTGTCTGCCCGATCCCGAGCACGAGGAAGAGCGCTGGGAGGGAGAGAAGAAAAAAGAGCCATCCCCACTTCACCCAATTCCGGTAGTCGATAAAGGATAAGACAAAGAAAACCGCCGTACCGGTCAGCAGCCAAATGCTCTGGGAAAAAGCGGCGTTGCGAAAGTCTTGGCTTTCGCTCGAGTAGGTCGCGCTATAGACAACGACGATCCCGAAAACCGACAACGCCATTGCGACGACCAAAAGGGACCAATCGAAACGCGCCAGCTTTGTGAGAAAGCCAAGCCGCTCTTTTTCCACCATGGTCATTCTTCCTATCCTTCGTCCGCGGAAGAGTTGTCCCGGGAGTCTTCCTCTTCGTGAACCGGAACGGACGGACGAACCGGCGCCGGGGTGTCGACCTTGGGCTGAATCTCCGTCAGGCCGTTAAAGTTGCCCTGGGCTGGGTTAAAATAGACCAGTTGCGGGGCGGAGCCGTCTCGCTCCAGCGCCAAGATTCCCTCCATGATCTTATGTACGATCGGGCCGGCCGTTGCTCCTCCTCCAATGCCTCCTTCCACCATCACGCAGACCACGTACTTCGGATGCTCATACGGGGCAAAACCGATAAACCAGGCGCGGGTGTCGTTGTAGAGTTTGCCGTGCCACCGTCGCTTCGCCTGGGCTGAACCGGTCTTGCCGGCGATGGCGATGCCGGGAATGGCCACGGAGTGGCCGGTTCCGCTTTCGACCACGGCGAGCAGGCCTTTGCGGATGGCATTCAGATCTTGCGGCCGCAATCCAAGATCGGCGCGCGGCCGCGGAGGAATGGAGGCGAGCTGACGGCCTTGAGAATCGGAGACTCCTACGATGAGCCGTGGATAGAGGAGGGTGCCGCCGTTGGCGACCGCTCCCATGAGTAGCACCATCTGGAGTGGGGTCACTTCCAAGAAGCCTTGGCCGATGGATAAGTTGGCCGTATGGGCGGTCGTCCATCGTTCCAGGGGGTGCTGGGCTTTCATCCATGCCGGGCCGGGTAAAATGCCCGGGGACTCTCCAAGATAGGAAAGCCCGGTAGGCTGTCCGAAGCCGCAGAGCTCTGCCATCTCGTCCAAGTGCTTGATTCCGGTGCGTATGCCCAATTGATAGAAAAACGTATTACACGAATACTGGAGCGCTTCGTCGAGGGTGATGTTGCCGCGTCCGGTCTTGGTCCAGTCATGGAAGAGGTGCCCGCCGATGTCGATCGCGGCCGGAGAAAAGATCTGCGTCTGGAGAGTGATGGCTCCATATTTCAGGGCTGCGAGGGAAATCAGCACTTTGAACGTGGAGCCGGGCGAGTAGGCCGAAACGCTCCGGTTGAGAAGCGGCCTTGTCGGGTCGGAAGTGAGTTTTTTCCAATCTTCCTGGCTGATCTTCGGAACGAACCCATTCGGATCGAAATCGGGAACCGAAGCCATCGACAAGATGTCCCCGGTATTCGGGTCCATGACGATCGCCGCTCCACGACCCACGGTGCGGAGCGCCTCTTGGACGATCGCTTGAATCCGCGCGTCGAGAGTCAGGTAGACCGAAGCGCCGAGGTTCGGGTTCGTGTATCCCTCTTCGGCGACGATGTAGCCCCGATAATTGACGCGGAGAATTCTCCCGCCCGGCTTTCCTTGCAACTGCCCATCCATCAGCCGCTCGACGCCGATTCGGCCCATCGTTTCGAGGTCGTAGCCGTCGGGCCCGAGGCGCTCCTTCTCTCCGGGAGGTCCGACATATCCGAGAATATGGGAGGCGAAGGCGCCGAAGTTATAGTGGCGTACCGGACGCACGGCGACGTCGATCCCGGGCACTCCCAAGTTTTGCTCGGCAAAGCGAGCGACGGTCACATAGCTGAGCTCCGACGCAAAGCGAAAGGGGACGTTTGGGCTGGTGAAATAGTGGCGTTGGAGTTCCTTGGGATCGAGTTTGACCTCGAGATGAAGAGCGTTGGCGATGGGAATCAGATCGGTCATGACCACTCGATAGATATCCGGCTCCTTGCGAAGCAGGGTTGCCCCCCCCATCCGCCGTTCCACCTGGATCCGGGGCACCCGTCCGCGATGACGCTTCGGATAGTCGCGCACGAGTTGATCGAGATAGAGATCGATTTCGTAGGTGGCACGGTTTTCGGCAAGAGCGATGCCGTTTCGGTCGAGAATGGGACCGCGCGCGCCGTCCAGGCGAAGGGCGATCGTGGTCTGATTCCTCAATCGATTCGCATAAGTCTGCCCTTCGATGACTTGGAGAACCCATAGGCGGGCGATCAAGAGTCCCAGGCAGGCCGAGATCACCACGGCGACGACTCCCACTCGGAGTTTCGGGAGGTAGGGCGGTGGAGAATCGAGAGGGTTCCTCACAACAGTTCGATCTCCAGCAGATCGTCCTCGTTATGGACGGATGTTCTGGGCAGGAGCAACCCCCAACTCCAGTCAAACAGCCATCCCATGGGGAGACTCACGACTGCGGTGAGGAGCGAGGAGATCCCGAATCCGGTCCAGGGGGCTGCGGACCAAATCCATTGGCGGTGCTCCAGCAGTTGGAGCGCGTATGCCGTCCCGAGAATCACGAACGTGGCTAAAGCGGCGACTCCCGGGAAAAACCAGATGGTGTGCAGGAATAAGCCCTGCCGTAGCAGAAAGAGCAGAATGGAAGTCAGCGTAAAGGCGAGTACGCATGGACCGATATGGCCGGCTGTGAGCAGATCACGCCAAAATCCAACCAGCGCGGCGAGACCGAAGGAAGGGATCAGAGGGAATCGAAAGGCGGCATAGGCGATCACCATCGCTGGCAGATCCGGTTTCGCCGGCGTCCATGGAAGGCTCGGAAGAATCATCTGCAGCGGCACGGAGACGATGCAAAATACCAAGCAGAAGAAAGCCGGCAGTGCGCTGATCGCCTTGCGTACGAAACCTGCGCCCAGCGAGCGCATCCAGACTCCGCCGGCCGCCATCTTGGTCAATCCATCCACGCTACGCTGCGTTTCGATAAGCCAGGGGTAGCATCGGATTCGAATGTCCTCCCGAATTCCTTGCCGAGGGTAGCGGACGTGGTCCCGGCTGCTCCGGTAAGTCGTGGAAATCCTAAACTTCGGCCAGCCGTCCCCATGGTTCCCTTTTCTATAGCGCCTCGGGGTAGGGATAGCAATGCAAAGCGAGACAGGTGGCTCGTTCGTCCTACCGGCCCGACAAGACGACAAACATCTCGGAAAGCTGCGTCAAATCGACTCCGGGGTCGACCGTGGCCTCCCGGTAGAGGCCGAAGGAGCGTGAGGCTTCCAAGGGCAGCACCTGCGTGATGCTTCCCACGTAGAGCCCGGCAGGAAAAACCCCTCCCAACCCGCTGGTCAGTACGCGTTCCCCTGCGGCAACCTGGGCGTTCCTGGGAAGATAGATCATACGGGCGTAGGGCTTGTTGTCCGCCGATGTGCCTGCCCCGACCACGAGTCCTTGATCCTTTGAGCTCTCGCTGATCGCCGAAACCTTGCAGTTCTCATTGGTGAGCAGAATGATTTGGGTGAGATTTCGTGCGACGATGCCGGTCTTACCCACAACCCCCCGAGGGGTGACGACCGGAAGATCGGAGGAGAGTCGGCTATCGTCCCCCCAGCCCACGTCGACGTAAATGTTGCTCCACCAATTGGAGGGATCGCGGCTGATCACCCGGCAGGAGAGCAAGTGAAAGGTAGAGTTGTGGCGGAAGGAGAGCATCTCACGCAGCCGATCGTTTTCCTCCTGCAGGTGGCTAAGATAGCTATTCCGCATCGCCAGTTCGGCATTCCGGACCCGCAACTGCTTGAGTTCGGTCTGGACCTCCGTCAGGGTCTTGCTGCCTAGCTCAAAATCTTCCCAGGTCCTTGCGATGCGATCCCAAACCGAAAGGAAGGGAGAAGCCATTTCGAGCCCGACCCGGTGCAACGCACCTTCCCAGGCACGGGGAAGCGCCAGTCCGATCAGCAGGAGGAAGAGAGAGGCGGCTCCCAGATAGAGCGGTACGCGTCCCACCCTGCCGCGAGGCTCGATGGTAGGTTCTCCGTGCGTGGGAATACGGGAATCTTCGTCAACGGACATGATGCGCGAAAACTTCCGGAACCGCAGAAAGGCCCATTTCGCAAGCCGCAGGAGTTCGCTTGTGAGACATGCAGGCTAGCTCACCGGCGACCTTCGGGTCGGCCGACCTTTTGGAGAACAGAGTACTCTTCCAGAACCTTTCCCGTTCCCTCCGCGACCGCACTCAACGGGTCCTCGGCAACATGTACCGGCAAGGAAGTCTCCTCGGTAAGAAGGCGATCGAGGCCGCGAAGAAGAGCACCCCCTCCGGCCAGGACCACGCCCCTCTCGAGGAGATCGGCTGAGAGCTCCGGAGGGCAACGCTCCAGCGTAATTCGCACTGATTCCACGATCACGGAGAGCGGTTCCATCATCGCTTCCCGGACCTCCTGCGAAGTAATGGTCAAGGTCTTCGGAAGACCGGCGACCAAGTCGCGTCCGCGCACCTCCATCACGGTCTCGGTTTCCAGCGGATGGGCAGAACCGATCCTCATCTTGATCTCTTCCGCCGTGCGCTCGCCGATCATCAAGTTATAGGCCCGGCGTAGATAATTGGAAATACTCTCGTCGAGCTCGTCGCCCGCTACTCGGACGCTGCGGGAGTAGACGATTCCGGAAAGGGAAATGATTGCGACCTCGGTCGTCCCTCCTCCGATATCGACAATCATATTGCCGGAAGCCTCCTGGATGGGGAGACCTACGCCGATGGCGGCCGCCATCGGCTCTTCGACTAGGTAGACTTCACGAGCTCCGGCATGCCGAGCAGATTCTTCGACAGCCCGTCTCTCGACCTCGGTGATCCCGCTCGGCACAGCGACGACAATGCGCGGCCTCCGGAAGGAAAACCTTGTTTGGGTTTTGCGGATGAAGGCCTTGAGCATTTCTTCGGTAAGCTGGAAGTCCGCGATGACCCCGTCCTTCATCGGACGGATCGCCTGGATATTCCCCGGGGTGCGGCCCAACATCCGTTTGGCCTCCCCGCCGACAGCGACCACTTGTCTGCTCGTTAGGTGTACGGCGACGACCGAAGGTTCCCGAAGGACGATGCCTCTGCCGCGAATGTAGACGAGCGTATTTGCTGTTCCCAGGTCGATGCCAATGTCGCTTGCGAGCGCCGCAGATGCCCATTCCCAGGGTCTGGAGGGTGCCTTTCGGGTTTGATCGTTGCGTTCCGGGAGAGGAGGATCTTTCTTCGGGGAGGTGGCGGAGTCGAGTAGAGGTAGATTGTTCACGAGTGCACTGGTAGCTTGAAAAAAAATGAGGGGGATTGCTAGAAAAAAGGAAAGTCTGGGTAAATCGCCCTCTCGTAACCCGCACAGATCTTCCCCTGGGAAACTCTCGGTTGGTCACGAGCGTGCGGCCCATTGAGTTTTGTCATGGAAAGAACGGCCGAGCCGCGGTGGGGTGGAGAGGAAAACGGGTCGCAAGGCCCGTGGATCGTTGGCACCATCACGACGGCGAGGGGCTTATCCTTTCTGAAGACGACGGCGTCCCCCGCCGATCTCGTCGAGGTGAGGCTCGATGCCCTGCTCGAAGACGCGGTTCCGGTTCGGGAAGTGAGTGCCTGCTTGGCCGAGCGCACCCGGCCAGCACTCCTGACGCTGCGCATTCCCGACGAAGGAGGACGCCGGCAATGGGCGAAAGAGGAAAGGGAGGGGCTTCTTGAGGAACTTTTCCCGGTCATCGACGCACTGGATCTGGAGTACCGCTCCCTTTCCCAGTTGCAGGAATGGTGGGAGCGTGCTCGCTTGGAGAGGAAATGGCGGATTGCCTCCGTTCATTGGCTGGAGGGCAGCCCGGGACGAGATCGGATTCTCGAATGCTGTTCCTTGCTGGAAAGAGCCGAGCCGGACTGGGCAAAAATCGCTCTGCGGCTTCGCGATCCCGAGGACCTTCGAGCGCTGGCCCGAATCTTGCTGGATCATCGATCCCAAGCTTGGGCTCTCATGGGACTCGGGCCACGCGCCGCGCTCTCCCGCATCGTGCTCTCCGCCCTCGGCAGCGAACTCGTTTACGGCTATCTGGACGAACCGGGGGCTGCCGGTCAACCGTCGGCCGATGAGCTCGTCGACGCTTTGTGTCGTGTCGGGCTTCTGGCAGCCTCCGACCGGAGGATGATGCGGGCTCCCCGGCCGTAAGTCAGATAGGACCAAGTCCATTGAAAGAGGACGATGACCTTGTTGCGGAATCCGATCAAAAAGACCAGGTGGATCGCCAGCCACGCCAGCCAAGCGGCCAGACCGTTGAAGGCTGCTTTTCCGATCCAGACAACGGCCGTTGACCGTCCGATCGTGGCCATCATCCCCTTATCGCGATAGCGGAAGACAGGGCGCTTCTCCGGAGGAATGACGCCGGCGGAAAGTTCTCCGGTGATCAGGCTCGCGACATGCCGTCCCATCTGCATGGCGGCGGGAGCGATGGCGGGAACCCCTGGTATAGACACCATGTCGCCGATCGCAAAAGCGTTGGGATATCCAGGCAGACTCAGGTCCGGAAGCACCAACAGTCGTCCCGAGCGGTCGCGTGGTGCGGGCAGGGTGGCGGTAAGGGGATGGGGAATAATTCCTGCCGACCAGAGGATATTAGCGGAACGGACCGTCTCGGCAGCCAGGATCACCGACCTGTTTCCAAGATCCTGAACCGGACTGGAGAGCCGAACTTCGACTCCCAGAGCCTTCAGCCTGTATTCCGCGATGCGCCCCAGCTTTTCCGGAAATTGCGCCAGGAGGCGGGGTCCGGCTTCGATTAGCAGAATACGTGCCTTTGTCGGATCGATGTGACGAAAATCTCGGCGCAATACATGACGGGTCAAATCAGCGATGGCGCCTGCCAACTCGACTCCGGTTGGACCGCCGCCAATGACGACCACGGTGAGAAGCTCCTCCCGTCGCACGGGGTCCTCGGTGCGTTCGGCCTGCTCGAAGGCGAGGAGCAGTTGGCCTCGGATCTGGTGGGCATCCGAAAGAGTTTTGAGGCCGGCGGCGTATTGATCCCAGTTCGCACGTCCAAAGTAACTGGTCACGGCTCCCAGAGAGAGGACGAGGTAGTCGTATCCGACGGAACTGCTCTCCAGCATGACGTTCTGCTTTTCCAAGTCGAACCCGATGATCCGATCCATCCGGACGGTGATTTGCGGATAACGTCTGAGGATCGAACGGATCGGGATGGCGATGTCCGGACCCGAAAGCCCTGCGGTCGCGACTTGGTAGAGCAGGGGCTGGAAGAGGTGATAGTTTTCCTTGTCGATCAGAAGAACCTCTCCCACGGGAGGAAGCCGGGAGAGCCGTTCTCCAAACGCCCGGGCCGCCGCCAAGCCGCCGAAACCGGCTCCACAGATTGCGACGCGTGCAGCGCTCACGGAAAGGGTCCCTTTCGCGATTCTTGCCTTAATCTAGGCCCGAGCCTTGCGCGAGCAACAGCTATAAACCTTCCCAGAAGAGATTGACCGGGATGAAGCTGTCCGCTCGCACGATGATCTCGGTCTTCGCGTAGGGAGAAATCGAGAACGAGAAAAGGCTCCAATATTCCTGACCGCCTTCTTTCGTCACCAGCCAGAGGAAGTAATGGCCGGTCTGAAAGCGCCCGTTTTGTTCGAGACGACGCCATTCGAAATGCCCATCGGGACTGACGGGTATCGTCGTCAGAATCGAGTGCCTGGGAAGCTGAAGCAGCTGCTTTTGGAAGTTGACTCGTGCTGCTTCCGCTTGCGCCGTCGCGTTCGAGAGCTCGTTTTGATTCGCTGTGAATTCTTGTTGGAGAGGGAGCATCTCCTCTTCGGATTCCGTAATGCGTCCCTCGACAAGCGAGATCTGATTGCGAATTTCCGTCACTTTTGGCGCCACTTGCGCCTGGAACTCTTCGGTCTTCTTTTTGAGCGCCTGCTGCTTCTGTTCGTACATGCTTTGAAATTGGTGCCAGACTTTCAGTCCTTCCTCCGCCCACTTCCGCTCCTCTGTCACGTTGACGGAGGGAGGGGCGGAATAGAGCGCAAGCTCGTAGGCGTTGGCCCATGCTTCCGGCGCGCGAACGGAAACGTCTTTCTCGGTGATCGGTAGTCCGATCTGCTTGCTCCGTTCCTGGAAGTTGGCTTCGATGTGCGCGATCATCGCATCATACTCCCGTTCCAAGGCGGCTCCCTCGGTCGCCCACAACTCCCTTCCCTTCTCTTGGGCTTCCTTCCCCGTGCTTTTTAGTTCCTCCTCCGCAGTGTGGAGCTGCTCTTTGAGCAGGCGGATTCGTTCCTGCTGGGCAACGAGGTCGGAGCGCACGCGCTGCAGGTTGTTTTCGCTGCTTTGAACTGTCTGTAGGTAGGGCTCCACCGAGCTTCCGCAATCCCGTCGCAAGGCGCGGATATCTCCCGAAAAGTCGTAGACCACATACGCCTTGTCCGGCATGGGAAGCTTGCCGGGAAAAATCTGACCTTCCACCTCGGTTTCGCGCAGCGAGTAATAGGTTCCAAACCCCATGGCAGCCACAGAGCTGTAGAAGAGCAAGCGGGCGGAAACGGCCAGCCATGTGCCACGCCGAATCCCGGTCTTTGTCGTCTTCTCCTCGC
>NZ_CABFVA020000006.1 GCF_902143375.2 Methylacidimicrobium tartarophylax
AGCGGCTTCGCCGCTTCCACGGGCCGGTCAAACACTTTTGCGGCCATTTTCTGAATGCCATCCAGATGGGAGCCTCCCCCCGTCAGAAAAACCGTTCCGGAGAAAGTTTCCCAGAAGGGCTGCGCTTCCAAATCTTCCCGAATGATTTCAAAAATCTCCGCCTGGCGCGCCTGGAGAACTTCCACGACCAGGGACATCGGGACGAATCGCTGCTCGTAGGGCCCTTCTGCGGGAAGGCTGACCCGTCGATGCGCCGTCTCCTCCCGCAGATCCACCGTGCCGTGGGTCCTCTTGAGCTCCTCGGCTCGGGGAAACGGAATCTTGACCGCGACGGCGAGATCGTTGGTGAGGTGGTCTCCTCCCACCCCGAGCGTGCCGGAATGGGCTACGAAGCCGTTCCGATAAACGATGTAATCGGTAATTCCCGCTCCACAGTTGATCACGAGGGAGCCGAAGCTCTTCTGCTCCGAGGTCAGGAGCGCCTGGGCGGTGGCATAACTCGATAGGGCATATCCTTTGACGTGCAGGGAGAGATCCTTTACGCAGTGGACCGTGGTCTGAAGGCGCGTCGCAATCCCGGAAACCAGGTGATAATCGGCCATCAGCCGGCGCGAGAAGAGACCGGCAGGGTTGGCGGTCGCCGTGCCGTCGTCGAGAATATAGGTCTGTAACAGGTCGTGCAGCAAGATCTGACCCGGCGGCAGGGCCTGCTGGCGCACGAGTTCGCGCAACTCGCGCAGATGACCCTCCTCGATCATCGTCCCTTCCTCGCCCAAATCGAGCGCGAGACGGCTCTGGAAAGAGCGAATATGGGCGCCCGAAATCGCCAAGTAAACCTCTCCGATCGAAACGTCGGTTTTTGCTTCCGCGTCCAGGATCGCCTGATGGATCGCCTTCTGCGTCATCTCGAAATCGGTGATTTCGCATTTGCGAATGTGCGTCGACGGGCTTTCCGCTACTCCAAGGAGGGAGAGGGATCCATCGGCACCGAGTTCGGCTACGGCCACCTTGATTTTGCTGGTTCCCGCTTCCAATCCGACGAGAACCGACCGAGATTTGCCGCCAAACATCGAAAAGACCCCTAATATTCAAAAATGACCGGAACATTCTGCTCCGGAGTTAAATCGACGGAAGCCACCTTACGACCGCGGCTCTGCGAAAAGGTGTAGATCTTTTGCAGCCTTTTCATCTGTCTCTCCAGATGATCCAGACGCAAGACGACGCTGATCCCATCTCGGGTAACGACTTTCAGGCAGAGACGGCCCGAGACGTCGATACTTGCGGGATCGAGGAGATTCCGCAAGGAAGGCGTCCCCTGAAGCAACCCGAGCAGTCGCACCGCGCCACGACATTCCGGACTATCCAGACGATTTCCGATCTCCAACTCGTCGGAGGGCACGCCTTCGAGCTCGGGCAAGAGTGAAACGACCTCGCCCTTTCTCGCCACGAAAACAATTCCCTGGAGATCGATGCACAAATTCTGACCCGCAAATCGCTTTCCTTTCGTCCAGAACTTCGCGAGCGGAACCCGCTCCTCGACCGTGATGGCGATCCGATCGGGAAGCAGTCGACGAACCGAAGCGCGCTGTACGTAGGGAAGAGCCGTAACGGCTTGATACACCTGCGGCAGCGAAACCCCCAGCAAGTTCTGGCCCGGGTGCAATCCCGATGCGGACAAGATCTCCTTGCGAGGCAGATGCGCCGTGCCCTCCACGAGGATTTCCCGGAGCGCATACCGCGAATCACGGGAGAGAAAGGGGAGAGCCAAACGAGTGCCGGCATAGTACCCGCCGACACCGATGACCAAGAAGGCGGCCACCAGGAGAACCAGGGACGAGAGACGCCGCAAAAACGCCCGTCGGCGTTGCTGCGGACCCGCTTTTGTCTGGAGCACGCTCTTCTGAGCCCGTCTTCGACGGACTGGCTTGCGAAAGCGGTTCATCTCACGCTTCTCGCCTTTTCAACCAAGAGAGCCGAAGCACCCTTTCGCAGAGTTGCGGGAAAGCGATCCCGGCGGCCTGAGCCGCTTTGGGAAGAAGGCTCGTCTCCGTCATGCCGGGAATCGTGTTCACCTCCAGCACCCAGGGCTTCCCGTCCGCATCCAAGAACACATCCACCCTCCCGTAGACCGTGCAGCCCAAGGCTCGATAACCGGCAAGCGCCGCTTCGGCCGCCGCGCGGGCTTGGCCCGGGGAAAGAGGCGCGGGACAGAGGTAGTCGCTGGCTCCCGCGGTATACTTGTTGCGATAGTCATAGAATCCGGTCTTTGGCCGGATCTCCACGATGGGCAGGAGTTCGTCCCCCAAGATGCCCACCGTGAGTTCCCGTCCTTCGATATAGGATTCCGCAACGACGAGATGATCCTCCGCCTGGGCTTTGGCATAGGCCTCCGGATACTCCTCCTTCTGAAAGACACGGCTCACCCCGAAGCTCGAGCCCTGCCGCGCGGGCTTGATCACAAAGGGAAGAGGCAGAGGCAACTGATCGGCGGAACGCGCCAGGGCCCAATTCGGGGTCGGCACGCCGACTTTTTGGAAGACCTCCTTGCTCCACGACTTGTCAAAAGCCCGCTCGCTGGCTTCCGCACCGCTGCCCGTGAACGGGATTCCGCGACGCAGGAGCAGCCTCTGCACCTGTCCGTCTTCCCCGAACGTTCCGTGCAAACAGAGAAAGACGATATCCGTGCCGTCGGGAATCAGAACCTCCGCCTCCTTCAAATCGATCTCCTCGACCGGATAGCCGAGCTGCCGCAAGGCTGCGGTCACGGCCCGCCCCGATTGCAGCGAGACCGCTCTCTCCTGCGAAAGTCCACCTTCCAATACCACCACTCGAAGTTTCTCGTTCACGAATGCTCCTTTTCCCCGACGATCGCCAGGTTGCAAGCTAGTTCGACTCCTGCCTTTTTGCGCAACCGCTCACGAACCTCTTCCAGGACGGCCAGCACATCCGCCGTTTTGGCTTCCCCCCGCAGCCGCACTCGGTTGGGGAGGGACGGATCGACCGATGCACCGTTGACCACGATCGGGTCGGGCCCCAGCCTAGTCCAGATCTCTTCCAGGTCCGCTCCTTCGGGATTTCGGAAGACTCCGTCCAGCCATCGATCGCTCTTCTCACGGACTCTGCCTTCTCCGGATCCAGAATCGGAACCGGCAACGCGGAGCAAGGGAGCTTTTTCTTTTTCGCGGGAAAGCATCCGCAGCCGTACACCGACGACAATGCCGAGATTGCCGGTGCGCCCATCCTTGAGCCATGGCTCGCTCTCTCCTCGGGACAAGGTCCGCAACTCCCCTTCCCCGTCCACCAAGACGATTTCCTCGACATGACTCGCGAAGCGCTCCCGGAGCCTACCCGCTCCTTGAGCCAGCAGTGCTCCCACGGTCCCTGCGGCATCGGCAAGGAAGTCGAAACCCTCTGTTCCTTGACGCGCGGTCTCGGCGGCCACTTGAGCGAGGAGAGCTCCGCCGCCGGCTTCCACCCGATCTCCGTCAACCACGACCCGAGATAAGGATGGGTGGCGAAGGCTCAAGCAGATGCCGCGAATCCCCCCGTCGAGAATCAGGATCCCGGCACCGGCGCCCAGCACCGTCAGAGGGATCTTCTCTCGCCGGGCGATCTTGACCAGACGACAGACGTCCTCCCGAGAGGCGGGTTCGCACCAAAATTCCGCGGGTCCGCCCACCCCGGCCGCCGTATGACCAGCAAGGCATTCCCCCATCGCGACAACCGCGGACGAAGACAAGGATCGCTGCAGCTCCTCATAGAGCGAGCACTGCTCGGCAAGCGCTCGAGCCACCCGGTGCACATCTCCTGCCCCCATGGCCAAAAAGAGATCTCCCGGGCGCAAGCTTGCCGCCGCCGTTCGCTTCGCTTCCGCGGCAGTGCGGGCGGAGAGCACCCTTACCCCACTCCCCTCGGCGATCGTCCGGACCAGCCGCTCCGAATTGACCCCTTCGATCGGTTTCTCGCCCGCACCGTAGATGTCCGTCACCAAGACCAGATCCGCCCCAGCGAATGCCGTCGCAAACTCTTTTTCCAGTCCATGAGCGCGGGAATACCGGTGCGGCTGAAAAAGAGCCACCACCCGCTTGCGCCCGGCTCCCCGGGCCGCAGCCAGCGTCGCTCGAATCTCCGTGGGATGGTGCGCGTAGTCATCGACCACGAGAAACGATGGACCTGCGAAAAGCACCTCGAAGCGCCGCTTGACCCCCCGGAAGGCCGCCATCGCCGCACCGATGTCGGCGAAGGGTAGCCCGAGCTCCAAGCTCAGGGCGATTCCGGCCAGGGCATTCTGGACATTTTGTCTTCCCGGCAGAGGGATGCGGATCTCCCCGAGCGGCACGCCTCCCGCCACCAAAAGGAAAGTGCTTTCGAACGGCCCTAGCTTCAACCCTTCGGCGCGATACCGCCCGTCCGGACCGAGTCCATAGCCCACCGCGTTGTTGCGCCCGGCGCAGAGCTTGGATGCATAGCGGTCGTCCGCGCAATAGATGATCTTTTCCGAACACCGATTCAAGAAGGTCTCGAAAACCGAGCAAATCGCTTCCATCCCCGGATAGAAGTCGAGATGCTCTTCCTCCACATTCAGGAGCACGGCATAGTTGGGCTCAAAGGAAGCGAGCGTGCCGTCGCTCTCGTCGCCCTCGACAATCATGTAATCCCCTCTTCCCCAATCGGAATTCGCACCAAGAACGGGGGCCTCTCCCCCGACGTAGTAGGATGGCTCCCATCCGCTCCGGAGCAGGATGTGGGCGAGGAGCGCCGTGGTCGTCGTTTTTCCGTGCATTCCCGCGACAACGATCGATTGCTTGGCGCGGCAGAGCTCCTGGAGCAGGTCGGCTCGTCGGGCGGTCGGAATCCCGTGTGCCGCCGCGACCTTGCGCTCGGGATTGTCCTCCCCGACGGCAGAGGAGTAGACCAGCAGATCGACTCCTTCCGGTAGATCCCCGTCGTGGCCGCAGGAAAAGCGGAGCCCTAATTCTTCGAGATCCGCGACGGCGGGGGTCCTGCGCCGATCGGATCCCGAAACTTGATGACCCAGCAGCAGCAAGAGGCGAGCAAGCGGCCCTACTCCGGAGCCCGCCACACCGACCAGATGGATCCGTGCCCGCCGACTCAAACAGCCGGTCCATCGACCCGTCAACCGTGCATGCATCTTTCCACCTCCTCCGCCACAGCCCGCGCCGCCTCCGGCCGGGCCAAGCGCGCAGCCGATCGGCCCATCTCCCGCCGCCTCTGGTCGTCGTTCAAAATCTCCCTTAGTTTCGTCGCCAGCCGCTCTCCGGTCAGGGTCGCTTGATCGTAGGTCAAACTGGCGCCGGCTGCCACGAAAGCTTTTGCGTTGGCGCGCTGATGGTCGTCGGCGGCAAAGGGGAAGGGGACCAAGATGCTGGGCAGCCCGTAGAAAGCCACTTCCGAGAGAGTGGCCGCTCCGGCGCGCGCAACCGCGATGTCGGCCAAGCTGTAAAAAAGGTCCATCCGGTGGGAAAAGCTCTCCACAACCGCGGGAATCCGGTGAGACCGATAGGCAGCCAGGCAGGCCTCACGATCCGCCGGACCCGAAAGATGAAGAATCTGCACCAGATCCGAGGCTTGTACCAAGGCAGATGCCCCCTCCCGCAAAAGACGATTGAGCGCCTGGGCTCCCTGGCTGCCTCCCAGCACGAGAATCGTCGGGCGGTCGGCTGATAAGCCGAGCGCCTGTGCAGCCTCGCTGCGGGGAACTCTACGAAGACTGCTGCGCAAAGGGGTACCGGTCACAATCGTCGAGATTCCGGGCAGCCGCTCCCGGCAAGCGTCAAAACCCAAGAGGAGCCGGTCGACCCGATGAGAGAAGAGGCGCGTCACGAGACCGGGCACGGCATTCGATTCATGCAAGACGGTTGCAATCCGCCGTCTCTTGGCCACGAGGAGCGGGGCTGCGCTCAGAAAGCCGCCCATGCCAAGAACCGCCCCGGGCCCCAGCCTGCTAAAGAGGGCGGCGCAACTCCGCCCACTCCGCCAGAGGCGCAGAAAAAAAGCCGGCGTTTTGGCCGAAAATGCTCCGGGCCACCCCATGGTCGGAAGTGTCTCCCAAGGATAATCCCCTTCGCCTTCCAAGGCGGTTCGATCGATCGACTTTTCCGAGAGAAGCAGACAGACCTCCTTGCCCCGTCGCCGTAACTCCTCGGCGACGGCCAGGCCCGGCAGAAGATGCCCGCCCGTGCCTCCGCAAGCGATGACGACACGTTTCTTGGTCATAACCCGCTGCGCTGCGCTCCTTGGGACTCCACGGAAAAAGCCGAGCCCCGGCCTCCCTGGCGATGAATGTTGAGAAGGGTGCCCAGGGCCATGAGGCAAAAGAGAAGATTCGATCCGCCATAGCTGATGAAGGGCAAGGGCAGGCCCTTGTTCGGCAAGAGCCCCGTCACGACTCCGAGGTTGGCGATCGCCTGCACGGCGATCAGCGTGACTAGTCCCATACCGAGTATCACTCCCTCCCCGTCGGGCGCAAAGAGCGCGATCCACCCACCGCACAAGGCGAGCACAAGATACGCCAACACCACTCCCAAGGTCACCCAAAGACCAAGCTCCTCCCCAAGGATCGGAAAAATAAAATCGGTCGTTGCTTCCGGCAGATAATACATCTTCTGCCGGCTGTTCCCCAATCCGAGCCCGGTCACCCCGCCGGAACCGAGAGCCACCAGCGCCTGCCATACCTGATAGGCCTTCCCCTGCTTGTCGCTGTCCATGTTCCAGAAGGCGAGCAGCCGGGCTCTCCGCTCGGGTATGCTCAAAGCCACCGCGAGAATCGCGCCGGCGGCCGCGAGGCTGCCCGGCCCAACGATCCACAGAGGCAGCCCGGCAATGACCAAAACCACCATCGCCAGAGTCAGATAGAGAGCGGCACTACCCAGATCGCGCGCAAGAAGAAGGATGCCCGCGAACGCGAGGGTCACCAATAAGACCGTGGCGTAGCGCCGCCATCGTTGCCGGCGTGAACCCACTTTTCCCAACTGGGCTGCGGCAAAGAGACAGAGAGCCCATTTCATGAGCTCCGAAGGTTGCAGAGTCAAGGGACCGAGGGAAAGCCAGCGGGCGGATCCGTGGACGCGGCGGCCGATTCCGGGAAGGAAGCAGAGCGTGAGGAGAACCAGTCCGATTCCCAGGAACGCCCACGAATGTTTCAAGAACCAATGATAATCGATACGCGTGAGGATGGCACCGACGGCGATCCCTAAGCCGATCCAGCAGAGCTGCCTCTCCACGAGGGGAAGAAGAGAGGTGTCCTTGTCGCCCACGAAACGCCCGGCCGCACTATAGAGGGCGATCAGCCCGAGTCCCAGGAGCGCAAAGACGACCAGGGTCAGACCATATCCGACCCACCGGTGAAGCTGTCTTTCCCTCACTCCTTCCCCCTCACCTTTCGCATCAGCCTTCCACACCGGTGCCCCGGCGGGACCGGGCCGGCTTAGTTGGTGGAATGCGAAGCTCCTGTCCGATATGCAACTTGCTCGAAGCGCTCAACCCGTTCGCGGCCATCAAGTCGGATAGTCCAACGTGGAAGCGGCGCGCAATCCGCCAGAGCGTGTCTCCGTGCACCACGTGGTAGGTTCGGGAAGAGGCCTCCACGGGAGACGCCGGGCTTGTCGGCTCGTTCCGTCCCGACTCGGGAGGAGCCGTTCCGCTCCGTCGCTCTGTCGCTGCGGCCGACTCGGGCGAGACCGACTCTCCCGCACTCTCCTTGGAGGAGAGACGGCGAAGCTGTTTTTTGACCCCCTTTTTCTGTCCCGGATCTTCCGTACCCGAAACCCGGGAGAGATCGGTTCTGCGCTTCCCGCCGCTCCCGCGGACGAGCGAGGGGACCGGGGAAGAGGGCGCTCCTGCCGAGCCTTTCACCCCTTCTGGCTTTCCCAGCAGCCTGCTGCCCGAGGCAGCCGCCGCAACCGGACCCTTCTGGCCGCTGCCATCGATCCGTGCGGATTTCGTTCCTCCAACGAAAAGATTGTAGAGAGCGATCCCACCGATAAAGACAACGTGGAGCAGCATGACCGCCAGAATCACGGTGATCACCCGCAGGCCCGCCGTGCCCTCCTTGAACGGCAGTTGTTGCTGCACCAACTCCATCCCGCCCGAAGAGCCGCCTGCTGCGATTCCCCTCGGCGGGCCCGAAGCCTTCCAGCGAAGCACCTTGGCGGAAGAACGCGTTTTTCTCTTCATGGGCCGAATCCTCCGCGAAGGAACACTTTCATCTCAGTTTGAGGCTCGAGAGCGCCAGGAGCCCGCAGAGCAGGCTCCAAATCCAGAAGCGGACGGTGACCCGCGACTCCCCCCAGCCTTTCAGCTCGAAATGGTGGTGCAGCGGAGCCATGGCAAAGACTCGTTTCCCGGTCAATCGAAAGGAGCCGACCTGGATCATGACCGAAAGAGCTTCGAGGACGAAGACGCCGCCCGCGACAACAAGAAGAAGCTCCTGGCCGATGGAAATGGACACCAGGCCGAAAGCCCCACCGATCGCCAAGGAGCCGGTATCGCCCATAAAGACTTCGGCGGGATGACAGTTATACCAGAGAAAGCCGATACAGGCTCCCAGGAGTGCCGCGCAGAAAACGGCCAGTTCGTCCGCACCTCGCACGTGGGGTACGAAAAGATAGGCACTCCAGTCCGGACGACCCGCCACATAGGAGAAAACGGCAAAAACCAGCGCGACACCGATGGAGCATCCAATCGCCAGTCCATCGAGGCCGTCGGTGAGGTTGACCGCGTTCGACGAGCCCATGACGACCAGTAGAAAGAAGGGAAGGGCCGCCCATCCGAGTTCGATCCGCGAGATGGATTTCAGGAAGGGAACCGCGATCTTGCTCGCTTCCCGGCCTGTCTCATGCCCTGCGAGGAGAAGCGCTCCGGCGATCAGGGCAACGGCAGCCTGGACCAACAGCTTGACGCGACCGGGGATTCCCGCGGACTTTTTCTGTACCACCTTGAGATAATCATCCCAAAAGCCGAGGGCTCCCAGCGCGGCCGTCCCCCCCAAGCAGATCCAGAGAAAACGGTTTGTCGGCACGGCCCAGAGAAGGCAGCTTCCGGCTAGGGACGAGAGGATCAGCAACCCACCCATCGTGGGTGTCCCGGCCTTTGCTCCGTGTAAATCGGCCAACTGTCTCACTTCCTCCTTTCCGCGAATCGGCTGGCCCATCTTCAAGCGGCGGAGCATCGCGATCATGGGCCGACCGAAGAGCCAAGAGATAAAGAGAGCCGTGAGCGCCGCGGCGACCGACCGGAACGTGATGTAACGAAATACGTTAAACCCGATAAAATGCCCGGAAAGCAAATGTAGGTAGTAGAGCACCTCGAACCCCCTTTCGCTCCGCCTTTGCCTCTTGCCTGCTCATTCTGGCCCTTTGCCGCCGCCATCCGCGCTCAAGAGAGCATGCACCAATCGTTCGAGCCCAAGAAACCGGGAGCCCTTCACCAAGATCACGTCGCCCGCCTGACGCAAGGCTCGCAGCTCCCGGATCGCCTCCTCCGCGTTCGCACACGGATGAATCTTTTCTGCGGGAAGCCCTCCCTCGGACGCTCCCCGGGCCAGCCAGACCGCCTCGGGCCCGACGACGATCAAGAAAGCAAGAGGCAAGGCGCCGGCGCTCCGTCCCAAACGTTCATGGAGAGCCGGGGATTGTGAGCCCAGCTCGCCCATGGAACCGAGGACTGCACCTCTCCGATCGCCTTTGGGGAATTCCGCCAGAGCACGAAGAGCCGCGAGAGCCGAATCCGGATTGGCATTGTAGCTATCGTCGATGACCCAGCCCTCCGAAAAGCGATGCACCTCCATTCGGTGGGCCGGATAGACCGCTTCCTCCAATGCCCGAACGATCTCCTCGGCCGACAGCCCCGCCAGCTTTCCCACCCCCGCCGCCAGCAAGGCGTCGGTGATCACTGCCCGGGACGCCGTTCGGAGCTGCACCGGCAGCTCCCCCGAATCCCCCTGGAGCAGGAAGTGAACCCCTTCTTCCTTCATCTCGATCTGCCGGGCCCGCCAAGCCGCCTCAGGACCGCTGCCGACCCAGAGAACCGGAGCCCGGCTCCGGCCGGAGATTCGGCGGATCCAACCATCCTCGTCTGAGAGGACCGCCCCTCCCTCCGGAGGAAGGGCGGCCAAGAGGGCACCCTTTTCCTCCGCAATGGCCTCTTCGCTTCCGAAGAAGCCGACGTGAGCCTGGCCGATATTGGTGAGAACCCCGATATCCGGAGCGGCGATGGCCGCAAGGCGGGCGATCTCCCCCGGATGGTTTGTCCCCATTTCGAGGACACCGAAGTCGATCTTTGGGGAAAAGTCGAGAAGGGCGAGGGGCAAACCGATCTGATTGTTTCGATTTCCTGCGTTGCCGAGCGCGGAGAAGCGCCTGCGCAATACATGCAAGATCAACTCCTTGGTCGTCGTCTTTCCACTGCTTCCGCTCACCGCGACAATTTTGGCCGGGAGAGTCCGGCGATACTGACGCGCAAACCGCTGCAGGGCGGCAAGGGTATCCGCCACCTCGACAAGGCCGGCACCGGCGGGAAGGGAAAGATGCTCCATCGAGCGACTGACAACGGCGGCTTTTGCCCCGCGACGAAAGGCTTCCTCCACGAAATCGTTCCCATCGAAGTTGGCCCCGGAAAGAGCCCAGAAGCAGTCACCGGGCCGAAGGGTCCGCGAATCGGTATGCACGCGAGAAAGGACGAGCCCGGCATCCCCCCGCTTTCGGGACCCGCCGCTCCATCCCTCGATGTTCCCGAGAGAACAGGGTTCCATATTACTCTATCCTCTCTCCGCCAAAATCTTGCTTACGACGCTCCGGTCGTCGAAGGAGAGAAAGGCTCCTTGCACTTCCTGGGTCGTTTCATGTCCCTTGCCGGCTACACAAACGAGGTCGCCCCCTTCGGCTTCCCGCAACGCATGCTCGATCGCCTGAAAACGGTCCGGAATCCAGGCTGGGCGGCCCCCCTCCGGCACGCCTTTCTCCATGTCCGCGAAGATCTGGTCCATCGATTCGTTTCGCGGATTATCGGCAGTGAAGACGACCCGATCCGAAAGCGCGCAAGCGGCGGCCGCCATCCTCGGTCGCTTCGTCCGATCGCGATCCCCTCCGCAACCGACGACGATCCACAACCGCTTCGGCGCCAGTTCCCGGAGTGTCAGCAGCGTTTTGCGCAGCGCATCCTCCGTATGAGCGTAATCCACCACGGCGATGACTCCGTCCGAGGAGCAAAAGCGCTCCATCCTGCCCGGCACCCCGGGAAAGGCCTCCAACGCTCTTGCGATCTCCTGGGGGGCGATGCCAAGAGCGAAGCAGGCGGCAAATGCCCCAAGGGCATTTTCGACATTGAAGGATCCCAGCAAAGGGATCCTGACCGAAAGCGATCCCCCCGGATAGGACAAGAGAAAGGAGCTTCCCGAAGAGTCCTTACGCACCCCCTCGGCGCGAAAATCGGCCAGAGGTGCCCCCAAGGCGCTATAGAAGAAGACCCTCTCCGGCTTTCGGGATACCGAACCCAGAGCCCTCCAAGCCGGATCGTCCGCGTTGACTACGGCGGCAGCCGGATTTTTCGAAGCGGCGAGCCGCTCGAAGAGCAAGGTCTTTGCGGCTCCGTAGCCCTCGACGCTTCCATGAAAATCGAGATGATCCGAAGTCAAGTTGGTAAAGATCCCGATGGCAAAGACGAGTCCCGCAACCCTACCCTGCGCCAGTGCGTGAGAGGAGACTTCGAGCACAGCGGCTCGGCAGCCGTCCTCGTGCATTCGGGCGAGCAGCTCCTGCAAGTCGCTCCCTTCCGGCGTCGTTCTCCGCGCGGGCAGAATGGATTCTCCCACCTGGTACCGCACCGTGCCGATGAGGCCCGCCTTGCGCCCTGCCCTCTCGAGGACGTGGTGGACGAGAAACGCGGTCGTCGTCTTCCCGTTGGTTCCCGTAATCCCGACTAGATCCAGGGAAGCGCTTGGATGCCCATAGAAAAGGTCCGCCATCCGGGCCAGCGCCTCGCGGGCGTTGGCGACTCGAACGTAGGGGATCTGAGCGGGGGGCGTCTCCAAGACCCTCTCCCCGACGATGGCCGCCGCTCCCCTTCGGATGACGTCCGGAAGGAACTGGTGGCCATCGGTCCTGGTGCCTTCCCAAGCAAAAAAGACGTCCCCCGACTTGACGACGCGCGAATCGTAGCAGAGCCCCGAGACCGGAGGATCGACCTTCCCTGCCACCTCGCAAGGCTCAACAGCGACCAAGAGATCCCGAAGCGTCACAACGCTCCTACGTGTGCGGCCCGGGCCGGAGCGCTCCTTGGCACGACGCCCAAAGCTTCCGCAATCTGCGCGGCCATGGCACTGAAGGCGGGAGCGGCGACCTCCCCGCCGTAGTAGTGCGCTCCCTTTGGCTCGTCTACCATGATCAGAAGCACAAATTGAGGATCTTCCTCCGGTAAATATCCGATGAAAGAAGAAATGTATCGACCGTGTCCGTAGCTTCCCCCGACCGCCTTTTGCGCGGTCCCGGTCTTTCCCGCTACCGTAAATCCAGGAACGGCCGCTTTCGTTCCGGTGCCTCCCTTGGCAACCACACTGGCGAGGGCAAGAGAAGCCCATCGCGCCGTCTTCTCCGAAATCACTCGGCGAACCTGTTCCGGAGCTACATAGGAGAGGGAACGCCCTTCCGGCGATATCCATCCTCGGACCAGCATGGGCTTCATGAATAATCCTCCATTCGCAATGACCGCCATCGCCTGGGCCATCTGGATTGGGGTGACCATCACCTCCTGCCCCATCGGGATCCGGCTGATCGAAAGCTTCGACCACTGCCAGGGCGCGCGGAGAACCCCCGCCGACTCTCCTTGCCATGGCAAGATCCCGGATGCGGAGCTAATTCCAAAGGCGCGAGCGTACCGATAGAGCCGGGCCGCTCCCAAGCCGATGCCCAGCTTGGCGAACCCGATATTGCTCGACTTGGCGGTCACTTCCCGGACGGTCAGCACCCCGTACGGATGGCTGTCGTGCAAAACAAATCCGGCGTAGGAGAAGGAGCCATTTTCGCAGTTGACCGGCGTATCGAGGGATACCTCCCTTTCCTGCAAAGCAGCCCCAAGAGTGACGATCTTGAAGATCGAGCCGGGCTCCATGGGATCGGTCAAGCACCGGTTGCGCAGCCGCTCCGCGTGCACATGCTCTCCATCGTTCGGATCGAACGTGGGCCGGACAGCCATGCCAAGGACTTCTCCTGTCGATGGCCGTATCACGACGGAGCAGATCGCCTTCGGCCGAAACTCCCGATCGAGATTGTCCAGCCCCTTTTCCAGGATGTGTTGGATCGTCAAATCAAGGGTCAGGCGCACGGTCGCGCCATCCACGGGCGCGGCATTAAAGCCGCGGTATACCGGAATCTCCCTTCCCAAGACATCCTTTTCGATCCAACGCTCTCCCGGAACACCGCGCAACTGCCGGTCGAAAGCGCGCTCGACTCCCGCGACACCCTTTCCCTCCCCGTCCAGCAGGCCAACCACAGCCGCACCTTCCGGCCCATTGGGATAAACGCGGACAAACTCCTCGCGGAAAAGAAGGAAGGGTTCCGGGCTCTTCCCACTCGTCCGCCACTCTCGCAACTCTTCCTGCTCAAAGGTGGTGAGCTTCTGGACGACGTCTTCGGAGACCTTCTTGGCCAGCAATCGATACCTCTCGCTGCGCCGAAAGCTGCCCGAGAGAGTTCCCGACCCTAGACCGAGCAGACTTTCGAGCTTGGGAAGCGCCCGGTCGGGATCGAGTAGATTTTTCCCATCGAGTCGGACCTCATACACGGCTTGGCTCTGCGCGAGCGGGGTCCCATGAACGTCGACGATCATCCCCCGATGAGCCGGCAGGTCGATGCGAGCACAGTGGTTGAGCATCGCCAGTCGTGCATACTTGGGATGCTCGACGAGTTGCAGTTCGACCAGCCGGTGCGAAACGACCGTGAAGCCGAAGGCGAGAAAAACGAGAATCCAGAGCGATCGTTGGCGAGTTTTCACGGCAGCCGCCGTCGTTCCCGCCCGGTCGTTCCCGCAAGAACGTCAGGGCGTTTCCCCTCCTCCATGCGAACTACTTCGAGCTCGCTTGTCTTAACCAGCCCGAGATGCCAGGCGGCAATTCTTCTCTCCAGCTCCACGGCGGAGCTCGCACGGGCGATGCTTACTTGCACCCGCATGTTCCTCTTTTTCCACTGCACCAACTCCTTTTCGGAATGAGCCACGTCCATGGAAAGACGAGCGACTCGATTCTTAAAGGAGAGAAACGCAATCCCGACCCCCGCGAGGAAAAGAACTGCCACGATCCATCCCCCGAGCGTGCGCAACGGGAATGCCTCAAGATGTCGCACCTGGTTTCCGCTCATAAATCCTTCCTGGTTGCCTTCCAACCCACTCGCAAGCGGGCGCTTCGGGATCGCGGATTGCGCAGTCTCTCCTCGTTCGTCGGAAGAAACCGCGCCTGGCGGACAAAGCCCTCCTCAGGTTGAGGCCTCTCCTCCGCCCCGGACGTCGCCGCCGGTTTCTGCAACAGATGCTCCCGAAGGAAATGCTTCACGCGGCGATCTTCCTCCGAGTGAAAGCTGATGACCGCCAGGCGGCCACCGGAGGAAAGCAGACGCAGCGACGCCGGCAAAGCTCTCTCCAGCGAGCCCAACTCGTCGTTGACCGCCATCCTCAGCGCCAAGAAGGCCCGCGTCGCCGGATGGATGCGTCTGTGCGACGGTCGAGCCGCCCCAATGGCCGTCACGAAGTCGCCTGTCGTCTGCAAGCGCCCCTGCCCTCTGGCGCGCACGACCGCCCGGGCCAATCGCCGGCTCTCGCCGGGCCGAGCGACAACCGCAAAGAGCTTGGCCAGATCCTCTTCTCCGAGCTCTTGCAGAAGATCCCCTGCCGTCACCGGACCCGTCGGATCCATGCGCATATCGAGCGGGGCATCCCAACGGAAGCTGAACCCTCTCGAAGGATCATCCAATTGCCCGGAAGAGATCCCGAGATCGAGAAGCACGCCATCGACGGCGCCCCAACCGATCCCGGAGACCGCCGCCTCCATTTCGGCGAAATCCCTCTGAACAAAGGAAAGCCGCTCGCCCCACGCATCTTGCAGGAGCGCCGCCCTTTTCTCGGCCTCCGGATCGCGATCCATCGCCAGGACCCGAGCGCCCCGATCGAGCAAGGCGACGGCATGACCCCCAAAACCGAAGGTGCCGTCGATCCAGCATTCCCCTTCCCTCGGGGCGGCCGCCTCCAGCAGCTCGCGAAGCAAGACCGGCTCATGCTGCGATCCGTCCATCGCTCCCTCGGCCGAAATCGAATTGCCCATGCTTCTTCCTCGTTTCCCCGCTCTCTCTACCCCACGTCACAAGCCCATCTTCTCCATCACGTCTTCTAAGTTCGCGGGTCCAGGCTGGAGCGCCCGCCAGGCCTCTGCACTCCAGATTTCAAAGTGATCAAAGCAGCCCGCCAGCACCGCTTCCCTCCGCAATGCCGCCTGCTTTCGCAACCGCTCCTTCACTCCGATTCTTCCCTGCTGATCCCAGCCGACCATCTGGGCGATGCGTGCCAAAGCCTCCACCTGCTGACGCGAAGGGTCCTGAAAGGAAAGGTTGCTGACTCGTTCCTGGAGCCGGGCAAGCCAACTCTCTGGATAGACCTTCAGACAACTCGATCGGGAGGGGAAAGCAAAAAGCCGCGCCTCGTAGCCCTCCTGCCGCCATTCGGAGGGTATCGTTATCCGTCCCTTGTCATCGAAGGCATGCTCGAAGGTATCGGTATAATTTGCGTTCATCGGGGATTTACTCCCCTCCGTTACTTGCCACTTTGCTCCACTATCCTCCACTCGACAAGAAAAACTTTCCTGGTTCCGCTAGGGGTTTCCCCGGGGAAATGGACGAAGACGAAATCTGCTTGCGTGCCGGTCGGCAAATCGCTACGGCTCGGGCCATGCCCGAGCTTCGATCTCCTTTTGCCCCGGATCATCTCCTGGATCTCTCCGAGACGACGCATGCCTCTCTTTTCCTCGGGATCTCCTGGGCTTGGGAAGCTCTACCACGGATCGCTCGTTACCTGGAGGATCGGCTGGAGCCCGCCATCCTGGGAGAGGTGTCTCCCCTCGCCACCGTCGGACCTAAGGTCCGGATCGGGAAAGGGAGCATCGTCGAGGCGGGAGCCGTTCTTCTGGGCCCGGCTTGGATCGGAGAGAACTGCTCGATCCGCCCGGGAGCGTTCGTGCGGCAGAATGTCATCGTGGGGGACCGTTGCGTCCTCGGCAACTCCTGCGAGTTCAAAAACGCCCTTCTCTTCCACGGCGTGCAAGTTCCGCATTTCAACTATGTGGGCGATTCGATCCTGGGTGCCCACGCCCACATGGGCGCCGGCGCAATCCTCTCGAACCTTCGCCTCCGCGGCGACGAAGTGCGGGTCCACTTCGGGGAAACCGTCTTTCCCACGGGCCTGCGCAAGTTCGGCGCGATCCTTGGGGATCATACGCAAGTCGGGTGCAACGCGGTCCTCAATCCGGGCTCGATCCTCGGCCGCCGGGCGCTGATCCATCCGGGCGTCGTCTGGAGCGGTTACCTTCCGGAAAGAGCAGTCGCCAAGGCTGCGACGCGGCCTCTGGTGGTGGAAGATCCTTCCCCAGCCTGAAAGCCGAGCCTTGCCGCGCACCGGCTCAAGCGAGCAGGCGGCGCCGAGCCAGGAAGAGGGCCAGTCCCCACAGGAGAAGCGCGGGAGCCAGGAAATACGGGTAGAGATCGTCCGTCAGCAGCCCGGGACGATCGGAAAACGCGACCTTTTTTTCCGCATCGATCGCGGCAAAGGCTTCTCGAATCGTTCCCTCGTCGAGCGCTCGAAAATAGCGTCCCCCGGTCTGCTTCGCCATACGCTGCAGTAACTCCTCATCGAGGTCCGAAGGGCTCATCTCATTGGCTGCATTCTGTCCCCCGTCCTCGAAGAGGGACGAGTTCGCCTCGCCTAGACGGCCAGCCCCAATGGTAAAGATGGGAATCCTCTTTTGCATCGCCAGATCGATTGCTTCGTCCGGGGAGAGTGCTCCGCAATTATTCCCACCATCGGTTAAGAGAATGAGAAACTTCCCCTTGCGCTTTTCCGCCTCCTTCGCCTGCTTGCCCGCCAGCCGAGTAAGGGCGAGGCCGACCGCGTCGCCGATCGCCGTCCCATCTTCGATCATTCCCACCTCCAGCCGATCGATCTGTCGATCGAGCCAGCGATGATCGAAGGTCAATGGGCTTACGGTATACGCCCGCCCGGAAAAAGCCACGAGGCCGATCCGGTCTCCCACACGCTTCTCCAGAAAAGACTTCACGACACCCTGCACCGCCTCGAACCGGCTCACCGTTCGACCGCCCCGCTCATAATCCTCGGCCAGCATGCTTCCCGAGAGATCCAGAACGAGCAGGATGTCATATCCTTCCCGGGGAATGCGAAAGATCCCCCTCTCCTCCAAGGGTCGCGCCAGAGCAATGATCGCCAGCACCAGACCGGCGTAGGCGCAAAAGATCGCCATTTTCCCCGAGCCGGTCTTCCGCTTGGGCTTCCAGCGTCCGGAGAACGGGAGCAGCCAGGCAGAAGATTTCCTCCGGCTTCTCGCCCAGAAAAGCAACGGAAGGAGGGCGGTGAGAAGGAGAAAGAACGGCTGTCCCAGTCGCAGATGGCCCATGTGTAAAAACGGAACTCACGACTCCGGCCATTTCCTCTGGCCCGAGCCGCCCGTTAAGCAACATGCATTTCGCGCATGCGCGCAAGCAGGAATTGAGCGAGTGCCGAGGAGATGAGGCCGTCCGTGCCCAGTACGCAACGAGATCGAGGAACGGGGAAAAGCTCCTTCCATCGCTTCTCCCGATCCCGCGCCCACTCCTCCTGGAGCCGGCGAACGGAGCGCGAAGAGGTGTTCAGGGAGAGAAACTCTCCGGAGGTTGGATCGAAGACATCGATGATGCCCATATCCGGCAGAGTCCTTTCCCAAGGATCTTCGATCCGAATCCCCACCAACTCAAACTTCGATCGCAACCCGACCCAATCCAAAGGCTTTGTTTCCCTCGAGAAATCGCCCAGCCAGACCAGCACTCCGCCGCTCGATAACGCCGCGTGGACGACTTTCCACGGGATCTCCGGCTCCGGCAGAGGCCAGCGATCGGGAGACCGGCTCGTCAAAAGCTGCAAGAGCGAACGGAGGATCCCGCGCCGATGGCGCTTCGGAGGATAGAGAACATATCCGCCGGGATAGACATGGAGAATGCCGGTTCGGTCGCGATTATCGGCGGAGAGCACACCCAAAAAACAGGCGGCCTCCAAGAGGGTCTCCCGCTTGGTCTTACCCTGAGAGCCGAAGCAGAGCGATGGACTATCCTCGACCAGCAGCAAAAGTGAGAGCTCACGCTCTTCCACGAACTTCTTGCGATAAGGCTCACCCTTTCGAGCCGTGACATTCCAATCAATGTCCCGCACATCGTCGCCAAACTCGTAGCGCACCACCTGCTCGAACTCCATCCCCTTGCCGCGAAAGGCGGACCGGTACCCTCCTTCCAACAAGGATCTCGTGGAGTGGCGTACGCGCCATTCCAGGCGACGCAAAAGCGCACAGGCCGCAATGACTCGAGAAAGATCTTCGGACGAGTGCACGAATGCCGTTTTGCCGTCCTGCTCAATCCGCCTCGGGAATGGCGGTCCTCTCGAGCAGCTGATCCAAGACCCCGGCGACTTGGATCCCCTGAGCTTCGGCCTCGTAGCTCAAGCCTACTCGATGACGCAGGACATCGGGAAAAATCTCTCGGATCAGCGCCGGGCTCACATAGTCGAGCCCGCGGAGCCAGGCCATCGTGCGGCCCGCCAGGAAAAGAGCCAGCGACGCGCGAGGCGACCCTCCATAGGAAAGGAGCCTCTGTCCACCAAGGATCTCCTCCTGCCGACTCGCTCGCACAAGCTCCAGGATATACCGCTCGACGGCCGGGCTCACGTAGACTTGATCGATCTGCGAACGAAGCTGGCGGATCTCTTCGGCCGACGAGACTCCGGAAACCTTCGGCGTCTCCGTCAACCTCCCCCATAAACGCAGCATCGAGCGCTCTTCGGCTTCCGACGGGTAATCCACCAAGACCTTGAAGAGAAAGCGGTCCGCCTGCGCCTCCGGCAGCGGATAGGTTCCCTCCTGCTCGATGGGATTCTGCGTCGCGAGCACAAGAAAGGGATCGGGCAGTGGATGCGCGGCGCCCCCTAAGGTCACCTGCCTTTCCTGCATCGCTTCCAGAAGAGCACTCTGCACCTTGGCTGGCGCCCGATTGATTTCATCCGCCAAGACGATATTGGCGAAAATCGGGCCCAGGTGGGGATAAAACCTACCCTCCTGCGGTTGGAAGACCATCGTTCCCACGACATCGCTCGGAAGAAGATCCGGAGTAAACTGGATCCGCTCGAATTGCACCCCGACCGCCGCAGCAAGACTCTTGACCAGCAGCGTCTTGGCCAAGCCGGGCATTCCTTCGATCAAGACATGGCCGCCGGAAAGAAGAGCGATCAGCAGTCTCTCGATGATCTTGTCCTGGCCAAGCACGGTCTTATGCACCTCGCCCAGGATGCGCTGCGCCCACTCCGGTCCCTTTATCATGATTGCTCCGTCGATCAGTATAGCCAGGAGTCCCTTTTCCGACGCGAGGCTCTTTTTTGGGGCGGCGCCCTCCAAAGCCGCCGATCGACTCACTTCGCTATCGGGGATTTGCCGCCCCTCCCTCCTCTCTTCCGGCATACGATGCCTCGATGAAATCAGGCGTGACAGGCGGAGAAAAATCGGATTAGGTAAAGGGATTAAGGATCGTTTTTCCCCCTTGGAAACGCAACAGCTTTCCCCTTCGAGGGCTCTCCACTGGTTTACCGGCATCCTCGTCGCGGCAACCCTCGTGCTGATCGGCGTCGGGGCTCTCGTGACGAGCACCGAGTCGGGCATGTCCGTGCCCGACTGGCCCACGAGCTTCGGCTACAATATGTTCTCCCTTCCCTTCGCGCGCTGGGCGGGCGGGGTGCTCTACGAGCATAGCCATCGTCTGGCGGCGTCGGCGGTCGGGCTCCTCACGATCGTGTTAGCAGGCTGGCTCTGGCTCCGGGAGCCACGATCGTGGCTCCGGTGGGCCGGCCTGGCCGCTCTACTCCTGGTCGTCCTGCAGGGAGTGGTCGGAGGACTTCGCGTGGTCTGGGTGGCCGACCGACTGGGCATTCTTCACGCCGCCTTGGCCCAGGGCTTCCTCGCTCTCGTCGCCGTGATCTGGCTTGCAACCTCTACGCGCCTATGGCTTCCCGCCGGCTCCGGCGCC
>NZ_CABFVA020000007.1 GCF_902143375.2 Methylacidimicrobium tartarophylax
ACTACTCCGCGGGAGCGCGGAGGCGCTCCCACTTCCCGATGCGAGCTGTGATTTCTTGAGCATGGGCTATGCGCTGCGCCATCTCCGGGATATCCACGCCGCCTTCGCCGAGTTTTACCGGGTCCTCCGCTCCGGCGGCCGTCTGCTTCTTCTCGAAATCACTCAGCCCAGGAGTCTCTGGGGCGGCCTCCTGCTCCGCGGCTATCTTCGCATCGGCGTTCCGCTCCTGGGCTGTTTCGCGGGCTGCTCCCAGGCCAGCAAGGAACTCTGGCGCTACTACCATGAGACCATTGAAGCTTGCGTTCCGCCTCCGGTCATTCTGGAAGCCCTGCGCGCCGCGGGGTTTCTCGAGGTGCAGCGCCACGTGGAGTTCCGCTGCTTATCCGAATACACGGCACGCCGACCGGGAAGAATCGACCATCCCAAATGCCCGGCGGCACAGGAAGAGTGACGGGCCGGCGGAGTCTGCCATTCCTCCTTGTTCCGGATCGTCGGCGTTGCCACGGAGGGGGACAAAACGCCATGCTTCTTTGCCAGGATCTGGCCGACGCCGGGTTGGGCTCTATCCCCCCATCCAGTGTGCGCCGCGCCCAGCAAGGCGGTTACCCGCCCGTGGCGCGCATACGCCGCAATCGAATGAGCGCTCCTTCGTTCTGCTGCGCCTTAATCCAAATATCCCCGGGCGTCGACCTCGTCCCTGAGCTGGTTCTCCACCGCAATGATGTGGTCCTCCATCCTCTGGTCGTGAAGCCCACCTGCGACACTCTGCAAGGCATCCGCCGCGCCCTCGCTCTGAAGACCGAATATGCGGTCCCCTCCGGGTAAGCCTACGCTAACGCCCAACCGGCGAAGCGCCTTGGCGAAGACCGGCTTCCAGACGAACTGCTGGAGGTCTCGCGAAAACCAGGGCGGCATGTTGGCAGGGCCGATGGGAAATACCGCGTATGCTTGGAGGAAGCGGGCCGCGCCATAAGGGTTCGAAAGAATCTGGTTAAACTTCTCCGAGCCCCAGGAGGAGACCGTCTGGATGAACTCGTCTACCATCGCCTGCCGCATTTCCTCCGACATACTCAGCCTGTGAAATCGCTCAAAGACCACGGGTCCCAGAGCGTCGAGCGCTTCGACCACCTCGTGCGGCGCTTCCAGTCCCTCGTAGGCATTCCGAAGGTACCTCCAAGTTTCATTAATCTCGTTGCCTTCCACCGCCGAGTACTTCTTATCCTCTGCCTCCCAATCCTCGGGAGTAAGGTTATGGACGGCCTGCTCGATGACGCGCAGAATAGGAGCGGGCAGTGCCGTGGCCAGCGCAATCAGCTCCTTCAAGTAAGGGACGATCTTGTCATAGGCCCGGCCGATTGCTTCATAAGGCAGCGGCGGATCGGAGGAATATGTCACCTTGTGGGCTTTGGCCAACTCCGGCGACCAGCGCAAGCCAGGGTCCAAAATGTCGACGACTCCTCCCGGGGAGAGGAGTACTTCTTCCAAGACCTTGGGATCGGCGTCATGGAGGTAGCGGAGGGTGTCGGCGGCGGTCAACTTCGGAAGTTGGGCCGCCATCTCCTGGGCTTGGGGAGAAAGGGTTCCTCCAGAGCCGGACAGAGGGAACAAAAGAATCGGAATGAACATGGCGAGGGTTCGCAAGCTTTTCACCATAAAGAGAGGGAGGTGGCGCATTGGAGGGCTTCCCGTCTTCTTGGGAATTCGGTCCGGGGAGTGATGGCGTTCACTTTCCATGGCGCTGGCAATAGAGGTCTCTTCCTGGATTATGGAGAAGCTTGTGTCTTTCTTAGCAGGCGGTCAATCGCCTCGGGGTAGAAGTCGAGGATGGGAATGCCTCCCTTCCGGAGCACCCGGGTCGCATCGGAGGCAAGCAAGTGCGCATTCGCGTCGTTCGCCTGTTGAAGATTGGCCGGAGAGTAGGGAGGCAGATGGTACAGGTCCTGGAGAGCCAGATATCCCTCCTTGTTCCGGATCGTCGGCGTTGCCACGGAGGGCGCCAAAACGCCGTGCTTCTTTGCCAGGATCTGACCGACTCCAGGTAGGGTTTTGTCTCCCCATCCGGTGTGAGCTCCGCCCAGCAAGGCGCTTACCCGCCCGTGGCGCGCATACGCCGCAATCGAATCGGCCAATGCCTCATTACGGCTTCGTATCCCGCCGGGGCTAAGCAATCCAGCACGGTTTGACTTAGTTAGCTTTGACCAGGAGGAATCCCCGGCGATGACCTTTAAGCCCGTCTGGTGTACCTTCGCCCAGAGCCGATACATCGCGATTTGGGCGCGGGCGGTGGCAAGGTCCGATTCCTTCTCTGCCTCTGTCCTCGGTCGCATAGGCATGTGAGCGGCGGCTTCCAGCGCCATGGCCGCCCGAGCCACTCCCTCCTTGTCCCCACGGTCGGCGGCTCGATAGAGGGCGGCATTGAGCGGGGCAAATGTTGCCATGTCCGGAGCTGTAATTTGACTCGGCGGAGTTCCCGCCGCCGCAGCTTGCCAGGCGAGCTGAAACCGGCCCATGTTTTCGTAACTCGGGTCTCGAACGAGCTGGCTGACCTCGGCTTGGAGTTCCGAAGGGAATTCGATTACGACGGTTTTTCCTCCCAGCTTGTCGTGAAAGAAGGTCGCCCAGGCGAGTTCGTCCTGGAAGGTTGGGATCTGATTATGGACTTCTCCCGAGAGGAAAGCCTGGATCTGGTTTTCATTGACCTTCTGGATGAGATCGCTCGCCGAGCCGGAGAGAGGATTGAGGGAAGAAGAAAGGACGCCCGGGGAGTAGTAGTTGGAGGAGGAACTCCCGCGGGGCATCAAGGAGCGTTTCTTCGCGTTGCCGTTCTCGTTTTGCGGGCTTTGGCTGCTCGCACCGGCGCTGATCGCCCCGTTGGCCAACGTCCCCGCCGCTGCTGCCGCCGCCTGGGCTGCCGCTTGCTGGGACGGCTGGTTCACTCCTGCGGAAGCGGGAAGAGGAGGGCATAGGTCGCAGGCGGCGGCGGGGGCGACCGTGGCGCCCTCCTGAGCTGCTGCAGCGGGTGCGCTTGCTTCCGAAGCGGAGGACGCAGCTTGGGGAGCCGGGCTTTCGCTGGGCAGAATTTCCGTCATGTACTGCCCGGGTGCCGAGAGCGCAGAAAGGAGCCAAACGGTGGCAATCAGCAGCCGGAGAAGAAGAGGGAAGCAGCGGGGCCAGGAGGTAGACGGCGGGGCCACGTCTGTCCCAATAGGATAATAGGCGGTGGGATCGGGAATCCGGCGGTCCGGTGAGAATGGCCGCCTTCTTGGGCGGGCAGCAGCGTTTTGGCCCCGCTCGGCCGACTGCCGCTTTGCTCCGGGAGGAGCGTCACTCGTTCGATCGGGAGGGAGCGCCGGGAGCGCGAGCCTGGTGGACTACGCCCAATCTCGCGTTTCCTTCGAGGGAGATGGAAGTTCAGCGACTCGTGCCGTACGGCTCACGTGGCGCCCTCGGTCGCGCCCTTGATCGGGCCGACGTCCTCTGCGGAATTCCCTTGGACTTGTTGTCGTCCTTTATCGAGGGGATGAAGGAGTCCTTGTCCTCCCTTTTCGCAAGAGGACGTTACCGACTCGAATGCGTGGCAACGGAAAAGTGGCATAGCAAATGCTTCTATTAATTACGTAGAGTATTTTATAGTTTACTAACCATTCTCAAGTTCCACTCCATGAATCATCACGGCGTAAACCAAACCGAGGATTCGCTCTCTCTTCAGCAAGCAATGGGCCGTTGTTGCTGCACGAGAGAGGCAACGCCCTCTGCATCACACGGGAGCGAAGAGCGCCACGTCTGCGGTTCCAAGGTGGACTTCGTTTTCCCTGACGTTCCTTTTCCCTCGCCACGGATCTTCGCGGCAACGGGGGAGGAGGCACTTCGGCTACTCGTACACCGGCATCACGAATATCTCCTGAAGAGCCCGATTCACTATCTTTTCCCCCCGGACAAGGAGGCCCTCGAAAAGCTGGTCCGGCGCGCGGCGGACTTCGTCGTCGAAATGTGCGGAGGCCCTCGCTACTATACCTCGACCAGGGGGGAGCCCCGGATGCGGTCGCGCCATTTCCCGACAACGATCGATGAGAGGGCGAGGGAAGTCTGGCTGATCTGCTACCGCGACGCGCTGAAAGAGGCTGGGTTCCCCTTGCCGATCCTCGAAGAGTTCTGGAACTGGATCGAGCCATTTTCTATCCGGATGGTCAACCGCAGGACGACGTGGGACCCGCCGCGGCGCGTGCCTTTCTCTTCGATTCAGGATGCGTTCGCTCTCTGAAGAAAGCCGAGTTCGAGGAATTAGTGGTTCTTTCGCAGGGCTTTGTGACGGCCTTCGAGAGTCCACGAAGGCAGCCAAGTCGGCTGCGATCCGCTCAGTGCAACCAGAAGCGCACCTCTTGGGGAACTTCTGGGAATGGGAGCGTTTCCAGGGGGTTCGTCACACCGGAATTGAGCGCACATGGTACTGGCGCAGTCGCAGTGCTCATGCACAGGATAAACTGGCGGAGCCGGAGGGATTCGAACCCTCGGTACCCTTTGGGGGTACAACGGTTTAGCAAACCGTCCCTTTCAACCGCTCAGGCACAGCTCCAGGAGGTGTGTTCATCTTCTGCTCCCGCGTTGCGCCGTTGTCAAGGAGACAGAGCAGCGGCTTCCCTCTTGACGACCTTCCCAGGCCCTGCAAGCCTGTGCGTGCGCTGAGGACGCGGCGGGAGAAGTCGGGAATGAACCAACAGGAGCAGGACAAGGGAGATCGAAGCCGGACCCGCTTCTGGATGCGGCTCGTCCTCAGCGGTCTCGTGGGCCTCTTGGGCTACGCGGCTGCCCGGTTTGTGCTGGGAGGGCAGGGGGATTTCGTCTCGACCCAGGATTCGTTCCTGAGCGCCCATGCGGTTCGGATCTCTCCGAGGGTTTCCGGGTATCTGGAAAGGCTCCTCATCGACGACAACACCCGGGTAAAGCAGGGGCAACTTCTCGGTCTCATCGACCCCAGGGACAATCAGGCGCGGGTCGCGGCCGCCGACGCAGTCCGCCTCTTGGGTGGAACGGAGTGGCTTCGCATGAACCGGCTCGTCATGGCTCACGCGACACCCGAGTTCAATCTCGACATGGCGGTCGCCGTGAATAGCACGACCAAGGCAGCGGTCCGCTTGGAAACCCTCGCCGTCGGGTATAGCGAGATTCGCGCCCCGGTTTCCGGAAAGATTTCGGGCCGCCGGGTCGATCAGGGGAATTACGTCGCGCCGGGGCAGTTTCTCTTCTCGATCGTTCCGGCAGGAGTCTGGGTGAACGCGAATTTCCGGGAGAAGGAGCTCCGCCACATTTGGCCGGGGAGGCCTGCGGAGATTCGGATCTGGGCGCAGCCCGGCCGGGTTTACCGGGGTCATGTGGAGAGCATCCAGCGTGGCACTCGGTCGGCCCTAAGCCCCTATCCCTTGCTCGATATGCGGCTCAATTACGTCAAGCCGGAGCAGCGTATACCGGTGAAAATCCTTTTCGACGCACCGGAGGGCATCCCCTCGGATCTGGGCCCTTGGGTGACGGCCGCCGTGCGGATCCCCACCGATTCGGCGAGGTCGGCCCTGGGCTGGGCGCTCCTCCTGGGCGCGGGTGCCGCGCTGGCCGCTTTTGCTTTGAGCCCCCGTTTGCCGAGGCAAACGGCCGGTCGGTGAGGCATCATCCGCCCATGTTCGCTTCCCCTGCGGCTGCACGCAGCTCGCGCAGGAGATCGTCCTCTCCTCGATGGAGGAGTCGGCTCTCGAGAACGACCCGGTCGGCGCCGTGAAGGACGACTGAAGCAAGGCTTTCCTGGGTCACCCCGCCTTCTACCGCGATTTGATAGGTAAAGTTGCCCTCTTTCCGGCACTCTTTTGCCTGTGCGACCTTCTGCAAGGTTCCCGGCAAGAGCGGTTGCCGAGGACCCGGATTGGAGGTGAGACAGAGAAGGTAGTGAATGCTGGGGAGATGCTTGAGGGCTTTCTCCAATAGTGTCAGGGGATTCAGGGCGAGTCCGCAGCGGCAACCCATCGATCGAATCAGCTCGATCGTCTTCCGGACATCGTGGCGTGCTTCCAGGTGAACCGTTACGATGTCTGCGCCGGCTTCAATGAAGGCTCGGGCATAGCGATCCGGCTGCTCGATGCGGAGATGAACTTCGATGGGCAACTCCGTCGTGGCGCGAAGCGCGCCGACGAAGTCGGGTCCGCCACCCAGGTTCGGGACGAAATGGCCGTCCATCACCTCCACGTGGAGCATGTCGATTCCGGCCATCTCGAGCTTACGCACTTCGCTCTCGGTCTGGCAGGGCTTGGCCCCGATCACCGCCGCAAATCGCACGGATGTCACGTAAAAAGGCTCCTATGCTCTCCGCCCTTCGATCAGCTCGATCTCGTAGCCTTCCGGTCCGTCGATGAACGCAAAGCGCGTCCCGGAACTGCTGGTCGTCGGCCCATCGGAAAAAGGATAACCCTTCGCTGCTGCCCATTTGCCGAATTCCTCGAGGCTGTCCACCTCGAAGGCCAGATGGGTCAAATCGGGCGGCACGACGACCGGACCCGACGCCGGATAGTAGCAGATTTCAAGTTGCTCCTCGCTTTCGGGGGCTTTGAGGAAAACCAAGGTTGAGCCCCGCGGGGAGGAAATTCGCCTGACTTCTTCGAGGCCTAGTACCTCGGTAAAAAACGCGACGATCTTCCCTAGATCGTTTACCCGATATCGCGTATGCAGCAGCCGGCGCACCATACCCATAAACAGCGTTCTCCCGTTTCTCCCATAAAATCGAGAGGGCGTTCCTTCTTGAGTCCCCCCGAGACGACTGGATTCCCCATGCCTTACCACGCCTGCCGGAAACGTTCCTCCCTCTTGAGGTCTCCCAAGAAAAGGCTGAGCCATTCCGACAGCGTTTCGAGGTCCTGGAGGTGGACGACCTCGACGGGGCTGTGCATGTATCGGTTGGGAATGCCGAGAGCGGCCGTGGCAATCCCCCCGCGCTGCAAGAAGATGGCGTCCGCATCGGTGCCCGACCGGCGAGGGTCGATTCCCTGCTGATAGGCGATTCCGTGGGTGCGGGCCACTTCCGCCAACCGGCTGACCAGTAGAGGATGGTTGACGCTCCCGCGGCTGAGGATCGGACCCTTGCCAAGCTGCACGTCGCCATGACGCTTCTTGTCGGCGATCGGAATGTCGGTGGCGTGGCCGACGTCGACGACGACGGCGGCATCGGGTTGAGTCGAGTAGCCGACCATGGTGGCTCCAAAAAGGCCATTTTCTTCCTGAATCGTTGAAGCCGCGATCACGCAGGCCTGCAGGGTCTCTCGGCGCGCGAAGGTTCTCCGCAGGGCTTCGGCGACCACGAAGGCTCCCACGCGATCGTCGCAGGCTCTGCCCACCCACAACTCCCCATGGAGATGAGCAAATCCCGAATCGTAAGTCACCAGATCGCCGATGGAGACGCGCTCGAGGGCTTCCGCCTGGTTCCGGGCTCCGATGTCGATGAAGAGTTCGTGCCACTTGGGCGGCTCCTGCTTGCCTTCTCGATCCTGCAGGTGAATCGCGAGGGAACCGATGACTCCCAAAACGGACTTGCCCTGGTGATGGATCCGCACCCGCTGGCCTCGGGCCAACAGGGGGTCGGAGCCTCCCACCGTCGTGAAATAGACGAAGCCGCGATCATCGATATAGTGTATTTGAAAGCCGATCTCGTCGATGTGAGCGGCCAGGAGGATCTTGGGGGACCCCTCCGGATGAAGGACGGCCAGCGCGTTGCCGTAAGCGTCGGTCTCGACTCGGTCCGCGTAGGGCCTCACATAATCGATCCAGGAATGTTGCGCGACGCTCTCCTGACTCGAAGGACTGGGAGTCTCGATCAAGGTCCGTAAGAAATCTAGCTGTTCGTTCTGCACAAGCGTTGCACCGTAGCGGAAGATTCCTCTTCCCGCAACCGCCTACTTGTCGGGAATCGGCCGCGCCTTGGCCACGGCCCGGGCTAGCAGGATCTCCCGCACCACCGGGAGCAGGGAGAGTGCGATGATCAGCAAGAGAAAGAGGTGGAGATGGCTCTGGACCGCGGGGGCGCTCCCCAGGAAAAAGCCGGCGAGAAGGAAGAGGGCCACCCAGGTGATGCCCCCCGCCGCGTTCCAGAAGAAAAAGCGGGAATAGGACATCGTTCCGACACCCGCCACGAACGGAGCGAAGGTTCGCAGCACGGGAATGAACCGAGCGATGACGATCGCCCGTGCCCCGTAGCGGCGGCAGAGGGCTCGAGCGCGAATCAGGTGGCGCCGATTGAGCCAGCGGGCATTGGGGTCGTGAAAGATCGCCGGGCCGGTCCGCAAGCCGATCCAATAGTTCATGCTGTCCCCGAGAACCGCCGCGAGGATAAGCCCCAGAAGCAGGGTGGGCAGGTGGAGCCACCCTTGACCGGCAAATGTCCCCAGGAGAAAAAGAAGGCTGTCTCCCGGAAGGAAGGGGGTGACCACCAGACCCGTTTCGCAAAAGATGATCCCGAAAAGAAGCGGATAGGCCCAGATTCCATGGTCATTGACCAGCGACCGGAGAAGATCTTCCCATGCGGCCAAGATCGTAAACGCATGCATTGGTTGCTTCTTACCTCTCTGGCTTGACACTTGGGATCAAGTGTTTATACTTAATCGTATCAACTGACTGCTCTCCGAAGGCTTTGGGGGGCCGTCAACGCAGGAAACCCAAACGGAAGGAAAAAGGCAATGAATGGCTTGGTACGACGAAATCCGGCAGGTTTAGGTGTCTGGGATCCATTCCGCGAGTTGGACGAGATGCGAAAGCGAATGGCCTCTCTCTGGGAGCGGCCGCTCGAGTTGCTAGAAGCGCCGAGCGAGCGAATGGAGCTCGCCGAATGGCGGCCCCTGGCCGACATCACCGAGGATGAGAAGGGGTACCTGGTGAAGCTCGAACTTCCCGGCATGAAGCGGGAAGAGGTGAAGGTTTCCATGGAGTCGGGCGTCCTCACGGTATCAGGCGAGCGGAAGCTCGAAAAGGAAGAAAAGGGGAAGAAGTTCCACCGGGTCGAGCGGGCCTACGGCTCCTTTTCCCGGGCGTTCGTGATTCCCGAAGACGTGGTGGCCGACAAGATCGATGCGCAGTTCAAGGAGGGAGTCCTCGAAGTGCATCTACCGAAGGGTGAGCACGCGAAGCCGAAGACGATCGAGGTCAAAGGCTGAGCGGTTTGCACGCTGTTTCGAGAGAAAGGCCCTTCCTGTGTGGAGGGCCTTTTTTGCTTCCCGACCACGGACCAAGAGACGGTCGCGCCGGCTGGCTGCGGGATTCCGATTGACAGAAGATGCCCGGCGGGCGCAAATGAGTCTCATTTAGCGGTCTTGGCCGCGTAAAGTCGGGGAAGGAGGAGGGGTTGCCAAAGGGGTGGTTGCTCGCGATTGTTTTTAGTGTGCTCGCATCTGTATCTGTGCGCGCCGCCTCCGTGGGCACAGGAGGCTCCGATATCGCCGAGCAAGCTCTCTCCGGTCCCGCGCTCGCTGAAGCCGATCTGGGTGAGGATGTCTCAACCCGCACCTCGCAGGGAGGCGGAAAAGAAGCGCCCGTCAAAGAGCCTTTCACCGTTAAGTCGGGACTCTACGCGGGGATTTTTGGCGGCGGAGCCTTTTCTAATCCGGAATACGGCTACTCGGCCTATCCCGCGCCGGTCGGTCTTTCCCCCTTTACCGAGAGGGGAGGCATCGTCAACGGAGTGGGCGGGCTTCTGCTCGGTTACGAGTTCGCGGGCAACAAGATTGGAGACAGTTGGGACTTCTACTGGAGGCCTGCCGTCCAGCTGGATGCTTTCTACTTGGGTTTGACCGCCGCCTCCAATGGCCCGGGCTATGGCGCGCCCGCAGTGCCCGGAGCCATCGACAGCAAGCAGAACTTCAACGCCGGAGTCATCACGGTCGATGGACTTTTGAATTTGTACACCCCGGTCTTGGCTCTCCACTTCGGAGTGGGAGTCGGGGGAGCCTACATCAGCAACTCTTCGGCTTCGGCGGTGCCAAACGGAGGTCCGGCTGGAGGGCAAAACCTGCTCGGAGCGGGAATCAATACCGATGCGGGCGCCTTCGCCGTCCAGGGGATTGCCGGGATCGACCGATGGATCGGCAAGCGCTGGTCGATCTTCCTGGAATATCGCTTCCTCTTGCTGACTGGGGCCAATTTCAGCTACGCGGGCAATCCGGCGGTCTTCGGTCCGAACCAGATGGTGAGCCAGCACTTCGATCAGTTTACCGCCAACCTGGTGCTGGCCGGACTTCGGTACAAGTTCTAAGCTAAGGAGCGTTCCCGTTTTGATGAAAGAAGAGCGACATCTTTTCAAAGGCGTTGTCCTGGCCATGGGACTTGCCGGACTCCTTTTGGTTTCCCCCTCCTGGGCGGGAGGAGAGTTCCAACCGCCGATCCCCAAGTTTCCCTACGGCCCGACCGATCCGAAGGGCAACCCCTATTCCGTCGCCGCGACCGATCTGGTCTACAGCCCGAAAGCGCCCTATGTCCGGGCCTCCTCGGAAGTGGCCAAGTTCCAGAAATCCAAACGCACGACCCGCCGCGCAGCAAAGAGCAAGGCGGCGCCGACCGATTTTAAAGGGACGCCTTAGGGCGCCTACCGGTCCAGCCAGAGAGCTCGATCTTCAGTTGTCGGAGCAGGCGTTTGCGCCTCTCCTTCCGGCCGCGGTCTTCGCAACGCGCAGGGAGGCAGGTAGATGCCGATCAGGTAACGCTGCCACCAAGCCCCGGTACGCTGGAGCTCGCCCCACGAGCTGAAGCGATAATCGTAAAGAAGAGCCCGGAGATACGTCGGGGGTGTGCCCGGAAAGGGATTGGAGGCGAAGAGCGCCGCTACCTGCGGACTTCCCTCCAGGAGGCGCAGTACTAGGCGGGGGAACCAGGGGGTGCGCTCGGCGCCGTTCAGGGCGGCAAACCACATCTGCCAGTCGAGCCTCGGCTGATAGGGGGCGACGAACGCGGGCATCTTGCGCAGCTCCCCGGGCTTCCAACGAAACGGATAGGGAAGCCAACTTATCCCATCGCAGCTCCCCTCGATCACGATTTCTGGACGCCGGGTCGTCATGACGGCGAAGGCTCCGTAGTCATTGACGCTGCGAAAGGGGCTGATCGAGCGAAGCACGATCTCCAGCGGCGGAGGGAGCCGGACGCCCAAGACGGCAACGAAAAGGGGCAGGCTCAAAAGAAAGAGGAGACCGGCGAGGATGGGGCTTAGCCGGCGTTGGAGAAGAGGAGGCGGGAGGGTTGCCAGGCAAAGACGGGGCAAGACTCGTCCGAGAAGAGAGTCATCCAGGAGGGCAAAGCAGAGAACGAGGGTGAGCCAGTTGTAGAACGCATGGTTCCCGGTCAACAGGATGAAGAGCTGCAGGAGAACCAACAGAGTGAAGGCGAAGAGACGTCCGAGGCGCCCTGCCACGAAGAAGAAGGGGATGGCCAGCTCGACGGCGAGAACCAGGAAAGTCGAAAGCTCGTGGAAGGGGAGGGGAAGATGGAAGAAAAACCAGGAGAGGGGAGAGGGAAGGGGCTGGGTCTCGTAATGGTATTGCAAGGCGGTCAGGGCACGCCAGGCGGGATCCCCGCTGGCTAGCTTGACCACGCCGGAGAGGAAGATAACGCGAAAGAGAAGCCACTGCAGCCAGAGTTGGGCGAGGGGTGGGGGAGAGGGAGCTGTTCCGAACTGGGGCCGGAGTCGCCAGGGTGCGACCAGGATAGCCAGGAGCCCGGCTTCCAAGAGAAGGCTGTCCCATTGGAAGAAAAAGAAGTCTCGCCCCAAGGAGACGAAGGAGAGGTAGAGCGCCCAGAGCAGCAGGGCGATCCCGGCGGGTGCGAGATCGAAAAAGAGAAGGACGGCCAGGAGAACGCCCATCCAGGCGAAGAACTGCAACAGAAGATCGTTTCCGCCGAGCCACCAGAAGATCGAAGGCGCTTGGTAATAGCGGGAAAAGCCGAGATTGGCTCTTCCCACGACCAGCGCTTCGGCGATCGGCAAGATGCCGCGGGATCCCAGAAGCCCCGGCAACTGGATCGCCAGGGCGAGAAAAGCGATCGCGTAGGTGGCGGCCAGCCCTCGGAGAAAGAGCCAGATTGCCAGCCGGTAGGCAGAGGGATGCGGTCCGGGCGCGATCTTCGGAACGAGGGTTAGCCAGCGGTGGGCCATGGTCCGGCGGATGGGTCGGGATTTTCCCTTTCCCCCTCTCTCTGCGAATCGTCGGCCGGAGGAGCGGGGAAACGACGCCGCGCTTCCAGCATGCGAAGGAGGTCTTGCGCCTGCTCGCCGACGCGCGGGTGGAGATCCCTCCAGACGATGACTCCGTCCTCGATCAGGAAGGATACTCGCTTGACGAGCCCGAGAAAGACGGGCAGCCCGAAGGCCCGTGCGGCCGCACCGCCCCGGTCCGAAAGGAGGAGGAAGGGCAACCCGTGCCGACGGAGAAAGGAAGCCAGGCGCTCCGGGGAATCCCCGCTCACGCCCACGATCCGCACTTCCCAGGGCACGAGCTCCTTCGCATGGTCTCGGAGATTGCACGCCTGCCGGGTGCAGTGGGGAGTGTGAGCCCGCGGATAGAAGTAGAGAAGCGTTCTGCCGGATGCCAAGAGCTCGCCCAACGCGACCCTTCTCCCTTCAGAATCGAGAAGGATGGGCGACGGAACTCGCGAGCCAACCGGAAGAACTCTGCTCATAGGCTTGTCTTGCCACCCCGGCCGGACCATGCTGACCGTGTCGGGGCAGTATGAGAAAGGATCAGAGGAAGGTCAAAGCCGCTCTCTGTCTCCGGAGCAACCGTCGCGGAGGAAGGAGTTAGCGTGGAGAATTGGGTTCCTGGCTTTCTTGCGGCCTTTCCGGGAGGAATGGCCACTGCCGATCCCGAGGAGCTCGCCCGGAACGCGGGGGATGCGTGGCTGGCGTCGCATCTGCCTCAGGCCGTTTTCTACCCGGAGTCCGGGGAGTCGGTCGTTCGGTTGGTCCAGTGGGCCTCCCATTCCGGAGTGTCGATCACCCCGCGAGGGGCGGGCCGAGGCTACGTAGGGGGGTGCGTTCCGGTCCGAGGAGGGATTGTCGTCAACTTTTCCCGGATGAACCGGATTCGCGAAATCGATCCGCAGGACGGGGTCGCGATCGTCGAGCCGGGGGTGATCACCGCCCAACTCCAGGAAGCGGTCGCCCGGATCGGCTGGTTCTACCCGCCTGATCCCGCTAGCGCGGCGGAGAGCAGCTTGGGAGGCAACATCGCGACCAATGCCGGTGGCCCGCGCTGCCTCAAATACGGGGTCACCCGCCACTATGTGCTCGGCCTGGAGGTCGTCTTGGCCGATGGAACCGCCGTCCGCGTCGGAGGGCGTACGCACAAGAATAAGGTCGGGTTCGACCTCGTCGGCCTCTTCGTCGGCTCCGAAGGGCTCCTGGGGCTGGTGACGGAGGCGACTCTGCGGCTGATCCCGCGTCCTCCGCACCGGGTCTGCGCGGCGGCGGTCTTCCCTTCGATCGAGTCGGCAGCGGGCTGTGTCGAAGCAATCTTTGGAGCCGGTCTCCTCCCGTCCGCCCTCGAAATCGCCGACCGCTTCACCCTGGAGCGGGCGCGCGAGTTTTGTCCGGAGCCGCTTCCGCCTGGCCAAGCCCATCTCCTCGTCGAAATCGACGGCCATCCGGTCGGAGTCGACGCGGAGATCGAGACCCTGCTGCCTCTGCTTCGACGCTCCGGCGCCGAAGAGATCCAGATCGGCCGAGGAGACGAAGGCGGTGAACTGCTCTGGAGAACCCGGCGCTCCTTTTCCATGGCCCTGAAGGCGAGCGGTCTGACCAAGCTCAATGAGGATGTCGTCGTGCCCAGGAGACGGCTTGTCGATCTCGTCCGCCTGGGAAGCGATCTCGAGCTTCGCTACGGTTTCCCCGTTGCCTGCTTCGGACACGCGGGGGACGGCAACATCCATGTCAACCTCATGGTCGATCGCAGCCAGCCTGGCGCCGATCGGCGCGCGCAGGAAGCGCTCGATCTCCTCTTCCATCGGATCGTAGACTGGGGAGGATCGATCACGGGGGAGCACGGCATCGGCATCGCCAAGGAGCGCTGGTGGCCACTTGCCGTCTCCCCCGAGGTGCGCACTCTCCACCGACGATTGAAAAATGCTTTGGATCCGAAGGGGTTGCTCAATCCGGGAAAATTCGTTTGATTTTCTTTGCCCAGCCCGTCAGGCTGGCAAATTCGATCAAGCCGCTTGAGCCGGGAGCCTGATCGAAGGAGCTTATGTCGTTCGAGGACACCTTTTCTTACTCGCTCGAATCGAGCCGCGTGGTGCTGCTCCCGCGCACCCGGGTGGCAACGTTCCGCACCTCTCTGATCCACTACACGCTCATGACCGAAGCAATGGACAGGGTGGACACGACCTTCGTCCGCGAGGGGAATCTTGAGGCGGATCGCCCGCAGCTGATTCTGCCGAAGACCATGGGAAAGCTTCTCTTGGGAGGCTTCGGCGAAAAAGCGCGCGCTTATGGGGAATGGCTGAGCGCACAGCCCAACTCCCTCGGGTTTCTGCGCTACGGATTTCAACTCCGCAAGGAGGAGCTCCGCTTTCGCCAAGTGGATGCCCCGATCGCATTGGTAACGCAGACCGTGAAGCGGGAGGTGCAGGAACGGGAAGATCCCTTCGCCGCGATCCTCGTCGGCGTCGAGGATGGCTGGGAAATCTCGCTCTTGCGCTTTTTCCTCGAATGGGTGCAAAAATCGATCCCCCGCAATGTGCAGGATCTACGACAAGAGGGGTTTTTATAAGGAGTGAATGTCGTTCTTCCGGCGCTCTCTTCTCTCGCCCCCAGAATGACAACGAAAGAGGGGGCTCCCCCCATGGAGCGGTATTACTTGCCCCGGCCGGAGGAAAATCTCCTCGGTCCACAGGAGTCGGACCACGCCCTGCGGGTGATGCGTCGGCGAGTCGGTGACCGGATCCTTCTCTTCGACGGCGCAGGCACCGAATGGGTGGCAGAGGTGAGGGGGCGGAGCGGCCGCCGGCTCTTCTTCCGCAAGATCGCGGAGAGGAAGGTGCCTCCTCCCCCTGGGAAGATCGGCATCGCCCAGGCCCTGCTGAAGGCAAAGGCGATGGATCTCTTTTTCCAGAAGGCGACCGAGCTGGGAGTCACGGAGATCTTTCCTCTGCTTTGCACCCGCTCGGTCGAGCGGCGGGAAGGGATGGAGCGCAAGCACGCCCGGTGGATCGAAATTGCGATCGCCGCCGCCAAGCAGAGCCGGCGGGCCTGGCTGCCGACGATCCATTCACCAATCGAGCTGGGCCTGCTGGGCCGGGAGACTTCCTCCTATCCGCTGAGGCTCTTCGGTTCTCTGCAAGAGGGCGCTCCGTCGCTGCGGGTTCTCTTGGCCGCTCGCCGGACGGAAGCGCAGCGAGGCGTTCTTTCCTTGATTGGGCCCGAGGGAGATCTGACTCCCGCAGAGCAGGCGGTCTTGGAAGAAGAAGGCTTCCTCCCCGCCTCCTTGGGTCCGACGGTCCTGCGCTCGGAAACAGCAGCTCTCTTCTCTGCCGCAGTCTTCCTTTACGAGCTGGCGGGCGGAGGAGTTGAGGAAAACGGAAAGGGACGATGGCAAGAGACATTCTGATCACGGGAGGCGCTGGCTTCATCGGTTCGAACCTCGCTCTGGAGATCCAGCGCCGGGAGCCGGGAGCGGAGATTGTGATCGTCGACGACTTTCGGAGCGGCTCCTTTCCGAATCTCGAGGGCTTTCGCGGAGACCTCGTGACCGCCGAGGTCGGTCTCCTCGACTGGCATCGCCTTTTTGGAGATCGGCCGCCCGAGATGGTCTTCCACCTAGCCTCGATCACCGACACGACCGTGACCGATACCGCAACCCAGATGCTCGCCAACGTGGAGGGTTGGCGCCGCCTGCTCGCCTTTCTGGCCGGGAAGTCCCTGCATCTGGTTTACGCCTCCTCCGCCGCCGTCTACGGCGTGACCTCGTCTCCGCAGAATCGCGTCGGCGACCCGGAACGCCCCGCCAATGCGTACGGCTTCTCCAAGCTCCAAATGGAACATCTGGCCAGACGGTTTTCCGGCGAAAACCCCAAAATCCCGGTAGCCGGGCTTCGCTACTTCAATGTCTATGGTCCACGGGAATCGCATAAGAAAAAGTCGGCCAGCATGATCGGCCAACTCGCCTGCCAAATTCGGTCGGGAAAAACGCCGCGTCTTTTCGTCGACGGGAGCCAGAGGCGGGATTTCGTCTATATCGCCGACGTGGTCGATGCGACCCTGGCCGCCGCTCTCGCCCCGAAAGGCAATGGCGTCTTCAACGTCGGCTCGGGCCACAGCCGCTCCTTCAACGAGGTGATCTCCTGCCTGAACGTTGCGCTCGGAACCCAGGCGAAGCCCGATTACTTTCCCTGTCCCTACCGGTTTTTCCAGCCTCACACCGAAGCTGATCTGTCGGCCACCAAAGACGCATTCGGGTACCTGCCTCGTTTCTCCTTGGAGAAGGGGGTCTACGCCTATCGCGAATCGGGCTGGCTCGGTCGCGATTGCGAGCAGTAGAACTCTTGCTTATTTCCTAAGTTTCACCGATCTTTTCCCTGTGAGCTCTCCGCAGTTCCCTGAAGGCGAGGAGTGGCAGCGCCGCTTCCAGGAGATGTTTCGCGCATTTACGCCGCCCCAGGCTCCACCTGAGAAGAAGGAGAAGGAGGGGAAGGACCGGGAAGCCTTCGAGAAGCAGATTCGCTCCTTTACCTTTACCCCGAAGGAGCTCAAAGCCTATCTCGACCGTTTCGTGATCCAGCAAGAAGAGGCGAAGCGGGTTCTCTCCGTCGCCGTCTGCGATCACTACAACCATGTGCGTGCCGCGCTCGCCGGCGAGGAACTCCCCCATTACGTCAAGCAGAACGTCTTGCTCGTGGGCCCGAGCGGTGTCGGGAAGACCTACTTGGTGCGCTGTCTGGCGGAACGGATCGGGGTGCCGATGGTTCGCGGCGACGCGACAAAGTTTTCGGAAACGGGCTATATGGGCGGCGACGTCGAGGATCTCGTCCGGGAGCTCGTGCAGCAGGCGGGGGGAGATGTCTCCATCGCTCAGTATGGCATCATCTACCTCGATGAGATCGACAAGTTGGCGGGCTTCCACTCCATGGGCCGGGATGTCAGCGGGCGAGGGGTGCAGGCGAATCTTTTGAAGCTGCTCGAAGAGACCGAGGTTCCCGTGCGGGCTCCCTACGATCTGCAAGGACAGATCCAGACGATGCTCGATTTTCAGCGAGGCAGCCGGGAGAAGAAGCGGACGGTGAACACTCGGCACATTCTCTTCCTGGTCAGTGGAGCCTTTACCCGACTCCCGGAAATTGTTTCCCGCCGGATGCGCCGGGGACAGATCGGCTTTCGCGCAGAGGGAGTCCAAGCGGACGAACGGGAAGCGGTGAAGGAGGCTCTCACCGCCGACTTCATCGAATATGGGTTGGAGCCCGAATTTGTTGGAAGGCTTCCGGTCCGAGTCTTCTTCGAGCCGCTGAACGCGGACGACCTTTTCCGGATTCTGCAAGAGTCGGAGGGCTCGATTCTCCGGCAGTATGTCGCCGCTTTTGAGGCCTACGGGATCTCACTACGCTTCACGGACGGGGCCCTCCACCGCATCGCCCAGCGCGCCGCCCAAGAAGAGACGGGAGCCCGCGGCCTGATGACCATCGGGGAACGGATCTTGCGCCCCTTCCGCTTCGAATGTCCCGGCACGGGTTTGCGCGAGATCCTGATTGACGAGGACACCGTCGAAAATCCCCAGAAGGCTCTGGATGCCGCGCTGGCGCACTTCCGCGAAGGGGGGGGTGAAACCGTCCAGGAGGTGGAGACTTTCGCTGAAGAGTTTTTCCGCGCCCACGAGCTTCGTCTCCGCTTCGAGCCGGAAGCGGTTCAATCGCTTCGGGCTGAAGCGGGTGCAGAAGTCGGCGCCGTTGTCCAGCTCTGCCGAAAAAAGTTCAAGGATTTTCCCTTTGGACTCCGTCTCATCCGAGCCAACACGGGTCAAGAAACCTTTACGCTCCCTCCGGAAGCGGTCAAGGATCCGGAAGGGCTGCTCAGCCGCTGGGTTCTGGCCTCCTACTCCGGCTCGGGGAACACGGCCCCGGATCAGGAAAAGAAGAGCACCGAAGCGGAATAACCGTGGAGGAAGTTGAACTTTCCCACGGGTCCGATCTCGCCGTTCGCGAAGAACCCTGCCGCGGGAAGCTCTGGAAAAAGCTCCTGAATCAACCCGGCGTCCCGTCCCGCCACACCGAAGAGCCCCTTGCCTCTCCCGGCGCAGAGGCTGACGAGCGCCGCGAGCGGCTTGCGCTTCGAGAAAAACTCCGCCTTCTCGGCCTGGAGAAGCTGGCGCAAGGATTGCTCGGCCGAATCGGGATCGCGCAGTTGGTATTGCAGGGTCTGGCCGACACGCACCAGTGCCCCGACAGCGACCGCTCCTGAGGAAGGATCGGCTCCCAGGATATTGCGCACGAGGAAGTCTCCCTGCCGGAACTCATCTCGATATTCGGAAACGGCAAGGCCTATGAAGATGTGTCCATGGGCCTTCTCCCGCTCTCGCTCCGAAAGGGATTCGAAAGCGGTCGCTAGCGCTTGGTAGGCGCTTCCCGAACCGAGGGTGTAGAGGACATTCCGATCCGCCCCCGTGACCGTATAGGGATCGCCGATCGGACGGCAGCCTTGGGAGACGACGACATGAAAGCCGATCTTCCCCTGAAGGGCAATGGCGACTCCCCCCTCCACGGGTTTTCGATCCAGAAAGACCGCAGTCTCCCCGTCACTGGCTCCCCCTGCCAGCCCTCCCCAAACCGGAACCGCCGGATAGGCGCGGTTCCAGATCCGTAAGAGCCGCTCCACGGGAAGAACGTGTGGATTGGCGAAGAGGAGCCATCCCGCCGCTTCTTTCGGTCCGACTCCGGTGAGTCGGTGCCAAGCCAACGGATCATCCTCGGCTTCGACCTCCTCGGCCGAGAGAGCAATCGGAATCGCGCGCATCTCCGGATGACGGAGAAAAAGCACCGAAAATCCCTCTTCGGCCTCGAATTCCGCCCCTTCGGCAAGAAATCCCTGTCCCGTCACGGCGACCAGGAGCGGCGCATGACCGTAGATGGTCAGCACCTCACAAAGATCGCTCAGATTGGGCGCATAGGACGAAGAGGCGAAAACCAACGCCAAGGAAGGATCGCCGCCTAGCTTCGCGCGCAGGTCTTCGACAAGCGCTCGGCTTGCGGATTCGGAAAAAGAACCGGAATAGGCTGCGGACACCGCACGAGGAGCATCCATAAGGAAATCATCATTTTTTTTGGTTCCCTGTCAATGCCTTGGAACGACAAAATCCCCAGGCCAAATCTCTTGCGCGATCCGGAGGCTCTCCCGCATGAGCCGATAGCCGACGTGCCCTTGGGGGAAGGGGTAGAAATGACATCCCCGCCACGCCGTGCGGAACTCCTGCAAAAGCCGGAGCGGGACGACCCGGTCATAGATTCCTCCCAGCAGGAGAACCTCTTGGGGCTCCAAATAAGGCCGGGAGAGGCTCGGGCAAACCAGCCGGAGGTGCGGCGCCGCCGTCTCCGGCGAAACCCCCAGCTTCTCGAGCGTCTTCCGTATGCCGCGCCCGCTCGGGGATTCCCACATGGCATGCTCGATCCGGAAAATCGGCTCCAGGAGCATCAATCGGTCGAAGATCCGCTCGACGCAGGCCGCCTCGGCTAAAACCCAACCGCCGTAGCTCATTCCCCATCCGCCCATGAGACGGGTCCCCTGGCTGCGCAGCCAACGCGCGAAGACGCGAAGATCGAGAACCCCTTGGCGCAAGGTTTCTGCCGTATGCACTAGGTCTGCCGTCACCGACATCTCTCCGGGGAAGAGCCACAATGGCCTTCGGGCATAATGGTAGGGGAGATGCATGAAGGCGGCATTCCACCCCAGAGCGTTGAGCCGGCGCCCCCAACGCCGGTAGCCGAAGTCGCTGACGGACATCAGCCCGTGTGCCATGACCATGGTGGGTCCGCTCCAACCTTCCGGTCCTAGCCAGAGATCGAAGACCGCCGTCCGATTTCGCCGTTCCGGACCCGGTAGCGGGCTGGGAAACCGGACGCGGAACCCCTTTCCGCGCGGGATGCATTCGAGGGACACGGCATCACCCGGAGGGAGGGCGTAGTAGTCCGCCAGGGTCGCCGAACGCCACGAGTCGACGTAGCGCTCCAACCGCTTCCGAAAGTCGGGCTCCGGCCGGTGTCGGGCCTGAAGGGAAGAGATCCAGGCAAAGCTCGCTTCGTCGACGAGAGCCGCCCAGCGCCGATGGAGGAGAGAGGACCAACCACGGGCAGTGGCCGATTTTCGGTCGTCTTTCACTCCGCCTCCTTGCTTTGCCCCGGTTGGCCGAGCAGACGGAGGGGAATGCCGCCGGCAAGAGTCGAGGCAGGAGTCCACGCCCCGTCGCGGCGATCCGGACGATCCCTCCTTCCTTGGATCATCCGAGCTTTGATCCCGGAGTCGGCTTGAGCAAGGATACCTGAACCGCAGCGAGGTCCATCAGGGCATTGCATCTCGGAAGAAACCGATCCTCCCAATCGGAACTCCCGTAGACCTTCTGGCAGATCTGCTCCCGCTCCTTCTCGTCGGCAAAGGCGCGAATCCAGACGTAACGGGTCGGCTCTCCGGGCACCGTGAAGGAACCGACCACCCTTACTCCCTTGCTTGCTTGGAAAGGTAGAAGCTCTTCGTCCATGAAACGGACAAACTCATCCAGGCACCCGGCCTTGATCCGGTATTCGCGCAATTCATAGATCATCGAGCGATGCTAGAGGCTTCTTCCCCGGAATGCAATGGGGCGGCGGCCATCCGCGGAGTTGCTCCCGCTTCTTTCGCCTTGCCTTTTTACGTCGGCAAGCGAGGCTCATCGGAAAACCTCCATGCGCTACGAAGAGTTTCTCCAAACGCTGGAAGCGCCGGCGGCGGGTGTCCCTCCCGGCTTGCGTGCTCCTCTTGCCGCCCTCTGGCACGAGCGGGCGGGAGAATGGGATCGGGCGCACCGGATCGTGCAGGCCGAGGCAGATGCTTCCTCCGCCTGGGTTCACGCCTATCTTCATCGCCGGGAAGGGGACCTCACCAACGCCCGGTACTGGTACGCCCGCGCGGGAAAGCGGGAAGCCGCCGTTCCCCTCGACCAGGAATGGGAGGCACTGGTCCGCGAGCTGCTGGAGGAGGGGGCGTAGCCGGCCCATCCGGCATCCGTTCTGCGATGGTTGCCGGACGCCCGCCTTTCGTCTTTTTTTAACGGCGGAAAATCCTTAGTCCTCCATTTCTTCTTCCGTGCCATCCGCCTGCAAGGAGCCGGCACGCTCGACCAGGGCGAGGAAGGAGCTTCGATAGCCGTATGGGTCCTTCCCTTGGCCTTCTTGGGCAAGCCTCCGTACCAGCTTCCAGTTGCTCTGGCCTTTCAGGGGCGACTTTTTCAGCAGCTGTCCAAAGACCGCCACGGCAGCGACAAAGCGGAACTCTTCCGAGCTCTTCTCCCACCCTTGCCCGCGATCCGTGAACGGGAATTCCAACCGCTGGCTCTTCTCCTCGTCGGGCTTCTTATACCGGATCTTCACCGTCAGCAACTCGTTCAAAACGGCTGGATCGACCGACGCGCCGCTCCCGCCGCTATTTTCTTGCGGGCTGGGTTGATACTTGAGCGGATCGACTTCCGAATGGGACGGCTCCTTGCCGTCCGCGGGAATGATTTCATAGAGCGCGGTCACGGTATGCCCCGCTCCAATCTCCCCTGCGTCCTTGGCGTCGTCGTTGAACTCCTCCTTCGCCAATCGCCTCTTCTCATAGCCGATCAGCCGGTGGGCCGAGACCTTCCTGGGATTGAACTCAACCTGGAATTTCACGTCCTTGGCTACGGTGAAGAGAGTCTTGTGGAGGTCCGCTCCGAATACCTTGTGGGCCTCCTGCAGGTTGTCGATGTACGCATAGTTGCCGTTTCCCCGGTCGGCGAGCTTGACCAGCATCGAGTCGTTCAGGTTGTCCATGCCAAAGCCCAGGACCGTCAGATAGATCTTCTTTTTGGCCTTCTTCGCGATCAGATCCATTAGATCGCTCTGGCTCGCGGTTCCCACGTTCCAGTCGCCGTCGGTCGCCAGAATGACCCGGTTGTTTCCGTCCTTGAGAAAATTCTTTTCCGCCAGGTCGTAGGCCATTTCGATGCCCGAAGCCCCGTTGGTCGACCCTCCCGTTTCCAGAGCCCCGAGCGCCTGCCGGATCTTCCTCTTGTCACTCGTGGGCAAGAGGACGCAGCCGCTCGCCCCCGCGTAGACCACGATCCCTACCTGGTCCTTTTCCCCGAGCCGATCGACCAGGTAGTCGAGACTCTTCCGGAGCAGGGGAAGCTTGTTGGGCATGGCCATCGAGCCGGAGACATCGATCAGGAAAACGAGGTTGCCGGGAGGAACCGCTTCCCGAGCCAGTTCCCTTGCCTTGATCCCGATCCGGACGAGCCGGTGGTTCGGGGCCCAGGGGCAGGAGGCGGACTCGACGCTGACCGAGAAGGGATCGTCCCCTTTGGGTCTCGGATAATCATAGGGGAAATAGTTGATCAGCTCCTCGATACGAACCGCTCCCTTCGGCGGCAAATGCTTTTCGTCGAGCAGATAGCGCCGAATGATCGAATAGCTCGCCGTGTCGACATCGGCACTGAAGGTCGACAGCGGGTGGTCGTAGACCTGCAGGAACCGATTCTCCTCAACGGCGTCAAAGGCATTCCGATTTCCCGACTCGCGCTGGTCGGAATCGCGCTCCAGCTTGTTCCCCACAGGCCGGGAGCGCCGAGCCGAAGCATAAGCTCGAGCCGCTTCGAGATGACTTCTGGAAGACATGAACGCTCCACTAAGGCTTCCCACGAGAGGCGCCATCACCTCCGCGCCCGCTTTCATCCCCGTCCCCGTCGCTCCTTCCGTGACTGCTCCCGCAAATCCTCCCGCGTCCGCTGCTGCCCCTTCGGTCGAGGCGTGGGCTGAGGATTGGGCCGCCGCGGCTTCCCTGGAACGTGCCCGGACATCCGGCGGCAGCGCCTCTTGGGGAAGAGTCGAGGAGGGGATAAGACCAGCCACGAGGTTTTCAGCCCGGGGAGGGGGAGAGGCGATGGGAGCCGTCGCGGTGGACGGGGAAGAGGCCGAGGAGGCCGATGCCGGGCTCGATTTCGTCTCCCTCTCCGCCACGATGACCGGAATGCTCTGTTTTGTTTCCGCAAAGCTGTTCCTTTCTTGAGAAAGGGGAGAAGGGAAGGGGCGGAGGAGATCGAGGACGAGAGCGACAAGCAGGGAGAAGAAGAGACCCGCCAGAGCGGGTGTGAGAAACGGACTCTGCTGGCGCCACGGGAGCCAGGCAAGCCACCGGTGGACTCCCCGCGATTCCTCTTTCTCCCGGGAGAAAAGAGTCCTTGCCGTTTTTTCGAGATGGCGTCTCTGCTCTTCGCGCAGATGGATCTCCTCTCGGGAGAAGCCTTCGCGAAGCAGCCAACCCGCCTTGCAGATCTCCTCCTCTTCCGCCGGGTTGCCGGCAAGGAGGGATTCCACCTCCTCTGCCTCTTCCGGTGTCAGGAGTTCCCTTTCTCCGAGAAGAAAGGCCGTAACTTTCGGATCGTCTGGATTCATCGATTTTCTCCGTCGTATCCAAAGGGCACCGCCTGGAGTTCATCCTTCAGCAGTTCCCGCAGCTTTTTGAGCCCCATGTGGAGCAGAAAGCCGACATTGGTGGCCGAAACATTCATCACCTGCGCAATCTCTTTGTAAGAGAGGTCGTTTTGGAACCGGAGGCGAATCGCCTCTCGTTGCGATCGCGTCAAGCGATCCAGGCATTGAAGCATGCGGGTAACCAGTTCTGCCTGCTCCAGCGTCTTTCGCGGGGTCGGGCAGGCCGAGGGGAGGCTCATCAAAACATCTTCTTGGATGAGGGGCTTGCGCTTCCGCAAATAGTCCAAAGCGCCATTGCGGGTGACCGTGAAAAGCCAGGCTTTCCACCGTCTCCGGCGCTCGACTTCCGCAGGAGGAGTCTCGCCCTCCGACTGCGGCTTTCGTTGACGGAGGGCCTTTGTCAATTTCATGAAGCTTTCTTGCACGATGTCCCGCGCAGACTCTCGATCGCCGATGAGGGAGTCCGCGTAGAGAAGTAGCTTGCTCTCGCAGGCGGAAAAGAGTTCGCGAAACAGGATCGCTTCCGCAGAGTCCGGATTCATCACCCCTCAGTAGGACAAACGTGAGGAAGGCCTCTTTTCTTAGACCTTGGTCGAATGGAGATTCCACGATTCTCCGGGCGAAAGGGACTGTCGGGAGGCGGGAAGGGAGCAACCCGCCCCAGGTCGGTAACAGATCTATTCCCAGCAGAGCGGGGGAGTGGGTGCGCTCTCGGTCCAGACATGTATGGATAAGGAAGGGAGGTCCGCGTCATCGAGCCGGTTCCGGATCGCTTCCTCCACCAGCGCGGGCCGGTTGCAGTCCGCGCTCAGGTGGCCGAGAACGATCTTCTGGAGCCCGCGTCGCGCCATCTCCGCAGTAATCTCCGCCGCGCTCTGGTTGGAAAGGTGGCCATGGCGGGAAAGAATCCGCTGCTTGACCGACCAGGGCCGCCGCGAATCGGCCTGAAGAAGTTGCGGGTCGTGATTTGCTTCCAAGAGTAGCGCCCGGCACCGGCTCATCTTTTCTAAGACCAGGCGCGTCGCGTAGCCCAGGTCGGTCAAGACGCCGACCGTTCCCGCCGCATGATGAAAGAGAAAGCCCACGGGATCCGCTGCATCGTGAGGAACCGAGAAGCTCTCGATTTCCATCTCGTCCAACTCCAGCCGGGTCGCGGTTTCCAATCGCCGCCAGTCGATCTTCGACTCCTCCGCGAGAGCAAGCCAGGTCAATTCATTGCAGTACAAGGGGAGGGAATGGCGTCGCAACAAAACGTGGAGGCCTCGGGAGTGGTCGGCATGCTCATGCGTCAAGAAGACGCCCGAAAGACTCGATGGCTCCACCCCGATCGCCTGAAGACGTTCTTCCAGACGACGGGCACTCAGCCCGGCATCGACCAGCCAACGGCGCCTCCCCGTCTCCAGCAGTGCTGCGTTTCCGCTGCTTCCGCTAGCGAGGATCGTGAGCCGGAACATGCTTTGGAGTTAACGGAAAGGCGGGAAGGAGACCAGCCCAAAGGAAGAAACGGGATCATGAATCGTGAAGAGTCGCTGAAGCCACAGGAAGCCGCTTTTTTCTCCTGGCGGGAGCAGGGCCGGATGATTAGCATATTCCGTGCCTTCCCTAGGCCTTTTCCAGTCAGTCCGGCTCAACCAGTCGCTCTCTCCGCAGATGCAGCAGTCTTTGGCCCTGCTGCAGGCAGCTTCCTTCGAGCTGCGTTCCGCGATTGCGCAAGAGCTCTTGGCCAATCCCGTTCTCGAAGAGGAGATCGACGAGCTTCCCGCGGAGGAAGGGCGGGAGAGTTCCCTGGAAGCCCTCGCCGAAACCGAGGAATCGTGGCGCGAGTACCTTGGGCCCACGGAGGCCAAGACCGGAAATCTCAATGACTTCGAAGAGAAACGCCAATACTTCTTCGACTCGCAGGCGGTTCCCGAAACGCTGCATGACTTTTTGAACCACCAGCTTACGGCGGCAGCCGGTGGC
>NZ_CABFVA020000008.1 GCF_902143375.2 Methylacidimicrobium tartarophylax
CTACCGGGTCGATGGCTTTGACTGCACCCCGCAGCTCGTGGAAGGCTACCGGAGGCTGATGGCTCGCGAGCAGCTTCCGGGCAATGTCTATTGGGCTGAAGCCGGGACCGTGCCCGACGAGGTCGCTCCGCGCTACGACGGCCTTCTCATCGGCTGGGGCGGCTACATGCACATCCCCGGGCGAAAAAACCGCGTCGATTTCCTCCGCTCCCTGCGGCGGCGTGTCGAGGGGGGAGCCCCGCTCTTGCTCTCGTTCTTCTGCCGCAGCGAACGGTCGCAGCGCCACGCCTGGATTTATGCTCTCGCCCGGTCGATCCGCCGCCTGCGGCGTAGTCCCGATCCGATCGAGCCGGGAGACGCGCTCGCGGGCACCTTCGATCACTGGTTCACCGAGCCCGAGATCCGGGCGGAGCTGGCCGAAGGCGGCTTCGCGCTCATCGAGTATCGGGAAGCCCCCTACGGTCACGCCGTCGGCCGTGCCGTCTGAAGCGAGGCCGCTTCCCCGGGTGTGAGAGCCCGTCCGGCGGACGAATCATGCAACGGGAACGGTAACCCCATCCTCCTCGTCGGCTCCCGCCATGGCGCCGTCCTTGAGCCGGAGCACCCGATCCGCAAGCTCCAGGCTTGCCGGCCGGTGGGTGATCAGCAGCACCGTCCGCCGCCGCAGCAGCTCCCTGCACTCCTTCAAAAACTCGCGCTCCCCTTCCGGATCGAACATGGCCGTGGCTTCGTCCAGGATCAGGATCGGCGGATCCTTCAACAGGGCGCGGGCCAGGGCCAGCCGCTGCTGCTGCCCTCCTGAGAGGCGCACGCCGCGATCGCCGATCCAGGTATCGTAACCCTGCGGCAACTGGAGGATAAAGTCATGGGCGCGGGCCGCTTTTGCCGCCGCCTCGACCTCCTCCTGGGTCGGCTCAGGCCTCCCATAGGCGATGTTGTCGCGGACGGTGGCGTGGAAGAGCAGCACGTGCTGCGGCACGATCCCAATCTGCCCGCGCAGGCTGCGCAAGGAGACCGTAGTAATATCGACGCCGTCGATGAATATGCCCCCCTCGGAAGGCTCGTGCAGCCGCAGGATCAGGTGGCCGATCGTGCTCTTGCCCGCGCCGTTGGGTCCCGTGATCGCGATCGTCTCCCCCGGGGCGATGCGGAGATCGAGGCGCTTGAGCGCCGGAGCGCGGCCCGGATAGGCGAAGGTCACACCCCGAAATTCGATGCCGCCCCGGATGCTCGGCATCGGCTTCCCCTGATCCCAGCTCGGTTCCGGTTCTTCGGCCAAGACCTCGGCCAGCCGGCCCAGCGCTCCGCGAGCCCGCTGGGTCTGTCCGTAGAGATCGGCAAGCCCCGCGATCGGCCGCGTCATGAGCTGACCGTACAGGAGAAAGCTCACGAGCTGGGATGGGGCAAGGCTTCCATGGTGGATGGCGCCCTGAGCCAGCCAGAGCACCAGGACGATGGCCGCCCCCGCGAGGAGCTGGATGCCCGGCCCCAGCGCGGCATTGAGGCGGCGCTCCCTGGCGCTCAGCCGGACGACCTGCTCGATCTGGTTCCGATAGCGCTCCGACTCTTCTTCCTCCCGCGTAAAGGTCTTGATTGCCGGGAGCATGCCCAGGTTTTCCTGGGCGATGGCGATGGCCCGGGCATGCTCTTCCTGGAGCTCCCGCGCCAAGGGCCGCATCCGCCTTCCGCAGACCTTGATCAATAGATAGAATAAAGGGATCAGAATCAGCGCGAGCAAGGCAAGAGAGCCTTGGATCCGGAACATGCAGACCAGCGCCCCGCCGACCGTGAGGAGGAGCGGTACCACACCAAGGGCCGCACCGCCGAGATAGCCGCTGACGACGTAGACGTCATGAGTAAGCAAGGCGAGCGCATCGCCTTGCCGGCGCTGGTGAAAGAACCCGAGCGGCAGGGCCTGGAGATGATCATAGAGCCGGATCTTGAGGTCGGCCGCCAGGCGCTCGGCCGTTCCTCCCAAGAGATCGATGTTACCATACTTGAGCAGAGCCTGAGCGGCCAATACCGCCAGCATGGCCAAGAAGAGCGTTTGCGGAGTCGTCCCGTCGCCCGTAGGCGTTTGAAGGAAGACCGCAGCAAGCTTGCCGCCCAGCCAGGGCACGGCCAATGCCAAGGCGCTTTCGGCCACCATCAGCCCCGCCCCCAGCGCAAGCCTCCCCCGGTAGGGCAAGGCAAACGCGAGCAAGGTCCGGACTTCTTTCATGCGTTCCCCTCCTCCGCCGTCACATTACCCTCGTGCGAAAGCTCTTCCAGGCTCCCTCTCCGGCCCGGCGCAGGTAGAGCCAAGGCAGACAAGCCGGCTTGGCCCCGAGATACTTCCATCGCATGTAGCTCTCCGGAGGAAAATAGAACTCGGCCAGGAACCGGAGCTTGTTTCGCACCCCCGGAATCGCGCGGAAATCGGCCCAGAACCGGCAAGAGGCAGACGCGTTGAGATAGCGATCCGCGGATGCCAGAGACCCCGACTGCGCCAGAGACCGAAACACCGCTTCCGGCACCTCGGAGCCAAAGAGCGCCCGGGCCCGCTCGACGCTCTCCCAGCAGGTCCTCCGCAGCCCCTTGCGTTCGGCAAGCTCGACAAATTCCTGATGTTCGGATCCCGACAGCGCTCCTAAAAGAAGATGGATGTCGTAGAACCAAATCAACCGGTCGCCGCCACGATACGGCTCGTTGTCCACGTAGTAGGGAGCCCGCTTGTGAACCGCCCAGTGCATGCAGGCAAGCAAGAGCGCGTCGACCCGTGAAACGGCAATCGCCTCGGCGTCCAAGGCCGGCAGCCTCCGGGCTTTCGAGTACAATTCTTGGTATGAGAAGAGATGCGAGAGAAGCTCTGAATTATTGATTCGCCAGTGAAGGTCCACGCTATGCGTTTGCTTGGCGGCGGGATCCAGCCAATCGAATCCTGCCTCGTAGGTGATGAAATCCCCGCTCACGTTGGGCAACCTCGAGAAGCCCAGAGTCTCCAGTACCTGGATTGCCGGATCCCGCGTATCGGGCGGAACCAACAAGTCGGTATCGGCCCTCGTCCGCAGAAAAGGTGCCGGATAGAGATCGTAGGCCGACGCCGTCCCCTTGAAAAAAATGGGCTGCACGCCGATCTCCGAAAGCCGGTCGATCACGCGCGCAAGCAGCCATCGGTGACGCAACTCCCGCATCGCTTGAGCGACGGCCCGGTTACGGCAAGCCTCCGACACGGCCTTGGGCCAACCAAGCCCCCCGTCATCGGCCCGGTGCCGCAATCGATGGTGCACCAGTGCTTGAACGCCATGGTAGGCGCTTCGCTCGATTAGGCGCGCCGCAAAGCGTTCGTCGCCCGCCTTGGGCCACGGGGGGTTTTCGCCGCGCAAGACAGCGCAGAGGAGTTCTTCGACTTCCATCACGCTGACTCCCGGCTTCTCGATGCGAGCGCGGTAGTGTCCGCTTTTTTCGTGTACGGATCGATTTTCGGGTTTGTCGTTTAACAGTAAAGAAGGTTGCTCCCGCGCCGTCAATCGGAACCGGCATACCCGCCTCGCCGCTGAGGAAGTGCTCTCCGATCCCTTTATCGCAACCAATCCTTGCCCGGGATAGACGCTGCAAGGCGGCACTCGGGACGATCATCCTCCGGACGCGCTTTTCCCCGTAAACCGGATCGCCGTGGCACGATAGCGCGGGAGCATCTGCATCCCGGGATTGACCGTGTACATCCCTCCGGTCGGATTCATGACCAAGGGATTGCCGATGGGTCGGCTCTTATCCTCCACGATCACCGCTTCCGCGCCCAACTCTCGCGCCTTTTCCAGGATCGAGCCCAGGAGCTGGCCCTTCGGGGTATCCGGCGGACCGCCTGCTTCGAGCACGGCGATCTTCTCGTACGGGTTCTCAGGCGTCTTTCGGTAAACCTGGACGTAGCGCGAGGGAACATATCGGGCGGTCGTCAGGTGCCGGACTTAAACCGTTTCTTGATAAACGTATCCGGCGGAACAGAGCAGCAGCAGCAGCGCAACCACTCCCGCCTCCTTCGGCGGAGCCGACTTCCGGCAACAGTCAAGCGCACAGGACCCGACACGTTTCCTCACCGCAAGGCGGAGGCCACGGGCTCCCCCGGCGGCGGAGCCAGGAACACCTCGACCCGGGAACTCGCCGCAAGCCGCTGCACAAACTGCTGAGCCGTTTCCTGTCGAAGCTGCTGCTCGAGCCGCGGCTTGGCTCCGGCAAAGGTCGGTCGCCCGACCGGCCTCATTTCCATCAACTGAACCACTTCCCAGCCGGCGCCCGTGAGGATCGGACCCCCGATTTACCCGGGCTTGAGCTTCCCCACCAAGGTAAGCGCTGAGGTCGGAAGGGTTTGCGCGCTCTGCCACCCGATCTCCCCGGTCGCCGTAGCGGCAGCCGGCACGGTCGCATCCATGGCGAAACCTTCCGCAACGCAAACGGCTCTTCCTAATCCCGGTCGCTGAATAAAAAAGGGGGCCCGAAGGCCCCCTTTCTTGCGTCCTGGCTAGAACACCGTTCCTGCTTAGAGGCTAAGCGTCGTAGGCACGCCGCTGAGATAGCCGGAAAGCCCCGTGAGCAGACCGCCAACCGCGCCCAAGAGCCCGGACGGCAGCGTGCTGAGCAGCGAAAGCGGATTGGCCAAAACGCCCTCCACGTCGCCCAGCAAACCTCCTACCACATGGTTCACGGTCGGCACGTGCACCGTCACGTTTAGTTCGGGGAGTCCCAGCAAGGGAAGGTTGAGGCCGAGACCGAGGTTAAGGGTTCCATGGTTCAAGAGGGTCGGTCCGCTATTGCTTGCCGAGCTGCCGGAGAGGCCGAGAAGCCCAGGCACGTGGACTCCGGTCGTGGTCGTGGAAAGGCCCAAGAGCGGCGAGTTCACTCCCAGTCCCACGTTCGCAATCCCGGTATGATGAACCGGCACATTGGTCGCACCCGTGGATCCGCCAAAGCTGACCAAGCCGGCGACGTTCGACTGGGTACTGGTCATCGACTGAGCCACCACGTGATGCGTGACCGGAAGAAATCCGTTGGCCCCCGCCGTCGCCGCCCCCAACTCGACCATTGCGGCCAAGAGCGCCGCCCGACCGATCCCGCCAAAATGCAAACCCATTCCTGCTCTCTTTTTCATTATTCTCCTTTGGTTGTTGTTCCCTGCCAGCGCGTTCTCCAGACGCGAAAGGACAGAGGGATGATGCGCTATATGCTAAGCTCCGCTAGCTCTGTCCAGCGATTTCTTTTGCGATCTTTAGATGGTTTAGCTTCTCTTTCCGAGGTATCCGTTGGAGGATGGCCCGTTCTCGCTGCTCCAAGCCGGGATGCGCCTCTCTTTGCGAGGCGGTCCTCCCCCCCGGCAGTTCCGCCGGGTCCGGCTCGCCTCGGGCGACACTCCCGTCGGAGCCGATCTCCGGCCGCTTCCGCCGGCGCGCAACCGCCGCCCGCCTCCTCCGCCTCGGTCCTCGGAAGCTGGGGGCGCTCATCCTTGCCTACCTCTCCCTTTGGGCCGTCCGCCTGGGACTTAGGCGGATACCGTTCGCCCGCTCCCGCAACTGGCTTGCCCGGATCGGTCCTCTGACGAGCTTCCGCCTTCCCGCGCTCCCCTTCTGCTGGGCCATCGAAGCTCTCTCCCGACGCCTCCCCTGGTCGACCTGTCTCATCCAGGCGGCCGCAGGCCGCCTCCTCCTCTCCCTCTCCGGTACGCCGAGCCGAGTCGTGATCGGAGTCCGCCAGCAAGACGGGGAGTTCCGAGCGCATGCCTGGCTCGAAAGCGGCGGACGGATCCTTCTCGGATGGCGGCCGCTCGAGCGGTTCCAGGTCATCGATGCGGTCGGACAAGCGGGTCCGTGCGGAGAACCCGCGTTCGACCGGCTCCCGCCGACGGAGCCGTCGACTCTCTGCTCCGGGGAGCGGCTTGGCTATTTCCTGGCCCGCTACCGCTGGAACGAGACGCAAGCAAGCCTCGCCGCGCGCTGGGACCCCGATGCCCTCCCGTGGGAGGAAATACTCCGCTATCTGCAGCAAAGCGGGCTCTTTCCGATGGCCCGCCGCAACCTCCGCCGCCACGGCATCCGGGCCCCGGAGCCGGTTCGGGAAGCGCTCGAAACGCTCTTCGTCCGAAACGCCCTCGCACAGCATCTCCAGCACGAGGAGGGGGAGCGGCTGCTCCGGCGTCTCCGAGCCGAGGGCATTCCCTGTGTCCGCTTCAAAGGGCCGGAACTGGCCCGGCGGCTCTACGGAAGCGAGCAGCTCCGCTGCTCCAGCGACATCGACCTCTTCGTCCCGCCCGAGTCGCTCTCCCGGGCCAGAGCGATCTGCCGGAGTTCGGGCTATCGCTCCCCCCTCGATCCGGTGCCTACCGGGATCCTGCTTGAAAGCGACACCGAATGCGGCTTTGTGCGGAAGCAGGGCTGTCTCTCCTACCAGCTGGAGATCCATTGGGCTTTTCTCTGGAACGCCTCGATCGAAAAGGCCGCGCTCGCCGCCTTCCGCGACGAAGTGCTCCTTCCGGGGAGTTGGAGCCTCGACTGGCTCTATCTCGGCTTGGCGGCCAGCGCCGCCCGGGACGGGTGGCGCAACCCGAAACTCCTGCTCGACCTTCAGGAAATCGCCATCCTTCCCGCGTTCGACCGCGCCCGAACCCGAGCTCTCGCGGCCCGCTTCGGCTGGGAACGGCTCCTCGACCGCCTCGACGAGGCTCTGGCCTCGTCCCCGTGGCGGCTCCCCCGTTCCGCCCGCCGTCCGGGACGCTTCCGCTTTCTGACGCTGCTCCCTCCCCGCCGCCGCTTCCGCCTCGCCCTCCGGCTCCTCACCGCGCCGAGCGCGGCCGACTATCTCCGGCTTCCCCTCCCGCGGCCCCTCCACCCGCTCTACGCCCTGCTCCGCCCGGTGCGGCTCCTCTCCTCGCTCGGCCGCAACGCGCTCCCGAAGGCGAGTTAGGAGCGGGGAGGCCGCTCCATCCACCCCTTGCCCGAGGCCAAGCCGCGGAGCCAGAGAGCGAGGACCTTGGCCCGCCAGAGCACTATGCAATCCGCCGGGTTCGGCGAGCCCTGGTACCGATACCAGGCCCTCTCGAGCTCCTCCCATTCGAAGTAGGGTTCGAGGAAGGGCTTGTCCTCCCTCAGCAGCCCTTGAAGTTGCGCTTGGTTATGCCGGTGGAGCAGGAGGGTCAACGCCTGGCTCTGATCGCTCTTGTCCCGGCGCAGCCGGACCTTCTCCGGCACGATTCGCCGCATCGCCTCCCGCAGCACATAGCGGGTCAACCCGTTCCGGAGCTTCTGATCGCTCGGCAGCCCCAGGCACCATTCCACGACCTCCGGATCGAAGAAGGGGTGGGCGGGCTCGATTCCCCACCAGGCGGACTCCTTGTCCAGCCCTTCGAAAATCGTCGCCAGACCCGGGGCTTCCAGGCGGAGCCGGTGCATCCGCTCCACCGAACCGTCTGCGGCAAGGCGCAGGCGCTGCGCGGCGAACATCCGATCGGCAAGATGGTGCTTCCGGGCCAGCTTCCGGTTCGGGAGCGGGGGCAGCCCGACTCCCCTCGCCTGCTGGATCCGAAGCCGGGCCAAGCGTACCGGCAACGGCAACGCAGGCCGGAGCACATGCGCCTTCCAGACCGCCGCCGCCGAAAAGCCGTGTCCGGAAGCCAGCAGGGGCACCTCCCGGGCCAGCGTCCGCCATCTTCCCCCCCGAGCCAGTTCCGCGAGCCGGTCCACTCCGTGGGAGACGACCGTGTCCCCGTCGAGGCCGTCGAAGAGAAGCCGGACGCCTGCGGCCGCCGCCTCCCGATAGTAGGCCACGTTGAGAAAGAGGTTGTAGCCGAGGACGAGTCCATCCTGGCGATAGAGCCACTGCTCGATCCCCCGCATAGGATCGAGCAGGTCCGCCCGAATGGAATGGCACCGCAGGCCATGCTGGGAGACCACCGCTTCGAGAAACGCGCGCTCGTCGCATTCCGGGATCGTCGGAAAGATTGCGGCGATCACCTCCGGCCCTCCCACATGGGCCAGTTGTTCCCAAAGCAGCCCCGTGATCGAGGAGGAATCGATCCCCCCACTCAGCAAAATCCCGGCTCGTGCTCCCGGCCGCAGCCGGCGTTCCACCGCCCGGGAGAGCCGGCGGCGCAGCTCCTCTGCCATCTCTTGGTCGCTTCTCGCTCCGACGGCGACGGGCTCGAGCCTCCAGTAACGCCCGATCCGGACTCCCTCGCGGCCGACCTCCATCCAGTGCGCGGGCGGAAGCCGGGCAATGCCCTCATAGGGCGTTTCGGAAACCTCCGGCGGCAACCCGGCGGCGAAGTCTACGATCGCCGACTCCCTCGGCCGGCGGGGCACCTCCGGCACGGCGAAGAGCCCTTTGATTTCCGAAGCGAACGCGAAAAAGCCTCCGCATCCGGGCTTCCAGAAGTAATAAAGGGGTCGAACGCCGAACCGATCCCGCGCCAAGAAAAGAATCGCCCGCCGCGCATCCCAGAGCGCAAAGGCGTATTCGCCCCGCAAACGTTCCACGCAGCCCCGCCCCCAGCGCGCGTAGGCCGCCGCCACCAGCGCGTCCGTCGAAACTTCCCGCGGAAGGTCGAGCTCCGCCGCCAGCTCCTCCCGGTGATCGAGCCGCCCATCGAAGACCAGCGCACCGGCCTCCCGGCTCGTCTTCGGCGGGAGCGGAGAGGGGTCCTCGTAAAGACCGAGACCGCCCGCATGGGCGAAGCGTCTCCCGCCCCCTCCCCGATGGGCAAGCGCCTCCGCCATGCGGGGCAAGGTCGAATGGGGCTCTTCCCCTTCCCACCGCCAGATTCCTCCGATGGCTCCCATCGGATCTAGCGGAAATCGCCGACTCGGCGTACCAGCCGCCGCTCGAGCAGCTCTCCCAGCAAGGCCTCCGTATCCGCCAGGCAGCGGTTCTTGTCCACCTCGAATTCCGCAACGAGCGCCGATACCAGCGCTTCCAAGGAGGCCGGCTCCTCCAAGAGCTCCCAGATTCTCCTCCCGACTCCGTCGAGCTGGTAGTAGATCCCGTCCTCCGTTTGAAGAATCACGATCGCTCCGTCGATCTCCGTCGAGACCGCCTCTCCGGCTCTCTCCAGCCGTTCCCGTTTCGCAATGTCCATCCAGCCTCCTCCCCCGCCGTTCGGATCCGGCGATTCGCGCTGCCCCCGCCCGCCAGGGGAACCCCAAACTCGAGACAGTCCTCCCGTGCGCGCCTTCCGACTATGCCCTCCCCGCTTCGGGGAGGGCTAGACCCCGTTTCGTGGATGCCCGCACGATCCCCGGACGCTCAGACCATCCCCGGGAAAGGATCCTCTCCGATTCCCTACGGCTCGCCGAGGGTCAGCGTCGTAATCACGCTCCCGCTAAGCAGAGTGTCGGTAATCAATCCGCCCACGGCCTTCGTGAGCGCCTCTACCGAACCGTGGACAACGAGCCGCGGAGCCGTATACGGCTTCCGACCGGTCGACAAACCTTGCGCCGACGTCTGGTTGATTTCCTGTTTCCCTGTATCGTTGTTCATCTCGCTTCCTCCTTTATTATTGCACATCCGCATCCTTCGCCGCAGCCAGCCAAGGCCGCAGCTTTTTCCGTCGTGCGCCGCCCGTTCCGCCCGCCCGCCGGTTCCCCGCTCTTTCTCGCCAGCAAGAGCGCCCCGATCAGGAGACGGAGTTTCGGCTCGGCAAGCTTTTCCCGCAGTCGGCCGACCAGCAACGGATCGTTCGTGAGCGCCAGACAGCCGTTGCAGACACCGAAAAATCGCCTCCCCGACCCATCTGCTCCTTCGGGCTCGATCAGGTTCCAGATCCCCGCCGGGCCCAGCGTATGGATGGCGTGGAGCACCGGATCGTTTCGTCCCCTCCTGAGGATCTCTTCCAACGACTCCTCGAGCGCGTTGCCCAGGATGAGCGGGGAACCCGGTTCCGCCTCGAGCGAAGGGCCGCAACAGGCGTAGACCGTTCCGTCCCACCGGACGACAGGCAGGACCACCGCAGGACAAAACCCCGCCGGAGGCCGGTCCGACCAGGAAAAGCTCTCTTCGGGCAGATCCTCTGCCCTTCCGACCGACACCACCACCGAGGCCTCATGCTTCTCGACGAACGGAGCAAATTCCGAAAAGTAGTCCGCCCGCGTCTCCGGAGAGTCGAAGGAGCGAAAGACCGAACGGATCCTCGGCCGAAGTCCCAGGTTCGCAGCGGTCCGCGCCACGCGAATCGCCGTCTCCCGCCGCACGAACGCTTCGTGGAAAAAATCCCAACTGATGACCATATGGTCGAGGCCGGCGTTCGCCAATCCCTCGAGCACGGGCTCGATCCGCTCCGGCTGCTTCGCCCAGCCGCATCCGGTGACGAGCGACACATGCAAGCCCAAATCCGCCGCCAGGGCGACCAGCTCCAGGATCTCCTCCGCGTAGAGCAGCGGCTCCCCGCCGGTAAAGCAGAGGTTCGCGCTGACCCGTGCCGCCTCCCGGATATAGCGCGCGGCATCCTTGGGATCCATCTTCCCCTCGGCCCGCGGAGAGCTGCGGGTGACGCAGTGGCCGCAGGCGAGCGGGCAGCGGCGCGTATACATCATGCCCACGGTCTTCCAGGCAAAGCTCATCCGCCGTCCTCCGACAGCGCTCCTGCCCCGAGTGAGCGACGGATCAACTCCCAGACCTCCCCCAGCTTGCTCCGGTCCCTCGGCACCTCCAGCCGGAACACCGGCAGGTCGCCCGCGAGCCGCGCGAGGCCGTCCAGATCGGCCTTTTCCCGCCATCGGAACCGGGCGCTCCGATGCGCGCACAACTGGAGGAAAGCTTCCCGCAACGGAACGGGCCGGATTCGGGGCGAAGACGATCCCGGCACCGGATCGAGCAGGCAGAAGAGCGCCATCGGCACCGGCTCCTTCGCGGATGCCTCGATCCGCCGGCCCAAGGATTCGGGCAGGCGCTCCGGCCGATGGTAGGGGTGGGCGGGGAGCGCCTGCCAGACACCACCCCAGTGGACGATCGGGAGCTTGTCGTCGCAGACCAGCCGATGGCCGAGCCCGATCCCGAACCCGGTCAAGGTTGTCTTTCCGATCCCGCTGCCGCCCAGGAAGGCGACTCCGCGGCCACCGACTTCGACGCAGCCCGCGTGGAGCAGACGGAACGCCCCCGAGGAAGAGAGGAAGAGCGGGAGGATGTGCGCGGTCAGCCAGTAGGGGAGAACGGGATGATGCTCCCGCCGCACCGCCCAGCCGATCCGCCTAAATGCCTCATCCCAATCAAACATGCCGCGGCCCTCGACCTCCATCCGGAGCTTCCGGGGCCTTCCCTCTCCCCCGTAGCCATAGAGATCGATCCGCCGACCCTGGATCCGTCCCTCCCAATGCTCCAGAGGCGCCTCTCCATCCCAGAGAGCTCCCTCCCGAATCACGAGGGGGTGTTGCCCCAGGCCCCGCCAACGACCGGAGGGCAAGAAGGGCAGTGGAGCGGGCAGCCGAATGGGCGCGCCATAGGCATAAGCCACCCGCTCGGCCGCGTCGGAGCGGCCGCAAAGATTCGCCACCACAAGGTTCATCCGAAGGGATGCTAATACACTAATGATCTCTTTAGGATCAATAGAGAAATCGATGGAAATTGCTTGCCTTCAACCGGAACCCTCTCCCCGATTTTCGACCCGAACGGGGCGCGCGACCCGAAAGGAGAGGGGCGGCTCCTCGCCGAGGAGGTTCCCTCAAGCGGCCCGCCGTAGGCAGCGGCGAGATCGGCGCGGGCGCCTCCTGCGCAGAGTCCCTTTGCGCTTGCGCTCTCCCGATTCCCTCCGGATTCTTGTCGGAGTCCTCGAGCGGGACCGCCATGTTGAGCTCCGAAGAACGCGAAACGCTTTTTCTCGATCTCGAATCCGATCGGGCCCGAGCGCAAAAGGTCTCCCTCGGACCGACGCGCGATCCGTCAGGCGATCTGCGCCTTTGCCAACGATCTGCCGGATCGTCGGAAGCCGGGAGTGATCTTTGTTGGAGTCGAGGATGAGGGAGCCTGCGCGCACCTGAAGATCACCGACCGGCTCCTGCGGGATTTCGCGCAGATGCGCGACGACGGCAACATCCTGCCGTTCCCCTACCTGATCGTGGCGAAGCATCCAATCGGCGACTGCGAGGTGGCGACGATCGAGGTCGCCCCGGCGGACAACCCACCGATCCGCTACAACGGCCGCGTCTGGATCCGGATGGGTCCGCGTCGAGCCCAGGCGGCGCACGCGGAGGAGTTCTGCCCAGGACGGCGGCCCGACGATCCCCTGGTCGCCTTACAGCAGCTCGCCCGCAACCTCCCGATGCACCGCAGCGATGAGAGCACGAACGCCCCTTCCCGGATCTACTGGTTCTCCGACCGAATCGAGTTCGACAGTCCCAGCGGTCTCTACGGGCGGGTCAGTCCGGAAAACTTCGGCACGGGGATCACCGACTACCGCAATCCCTTGCTCGCCGAGGGAATAAAGGTTCTCGGGTACGTGCAGCGCTTCGGCCTCGGCATTCCCTTGACCGAAGAGGCGCTCCGCAAGAACGGCAACGCCAAGCCCGAGTATCGCTTCGAACTCACCCATCTGCTCACGATCCTGCGGAGGCGGTCATGAAGATCATCGCGTTTTTTAACAATAAGGGCGGGGTCGGCAAGACCAGTCTCGTCTATCACCTGGCCTGGATGTATGCGGATCTCGGCTTGACCGTCCTTGCGGCCGACCTCGATCCGCAGGCGAACCTCTCCGCGATGTTCCTGGAAGAAGACCGGCTTCAAGAGCTCTGGCCCGACGGCCTGCATCCCGATACGCTTCTCGGGGTCATTCAACCGATCTTCAAGGGCACCGGGGACATCCAATCGCCGCACCTGGAAACCGTCGAAGCCGACGGCCGCTGCCTCGATCTCCTCGTGGGCGACCTGGGGCTCTCTTCATTCGAGGACAAGCTCTCCGACGCCTGGCCCCGCTGCTTGGACGCCGACGAGGCCGCCTTCCGGACGATCTCCGCCTTCTATCGGGCACTCTTGGCTGCAGCCCAGTCGCAGGAGGCCGACCTCATCCTGGTCGACGTCGGCCCGAACCTGGGGGCGATCAACCGCGCCGCGATCCTCGCCGCCCACCATGTCGTGATCCCCCTGGCTCCCGATCTCTTCTCCCTCCAAGGGCTGCGCAACCTCGGACCGACGTTCCGAAACTGGCGAAGTGGATGGGAAGAGCGGTTGGAGAAAAATCCCGCTCCCGAGCTTCCCCTCCCCGCTCCGGAGATGCAACCCGCTGGCTATGTCGTGATGCAGCACGCCGTCCGCCTCGACCGCCCGGTCCAATCGTACGCCCGCTGGATGGAACAGATTCCGACCGAGTATCGCGAAGCGGTGCTGGGACAAGCCGCCGAGGAGGCGATTCGGGGCGTGAACGACCCCCACTGCTTGGCAAGCCTAAAGCGCTGCCCGAGCCTGATGTTGATGGCGCAGGAGGCCAGAAAGCCGATCTTCCTCCTCCGGCCCGCGGACGGAGCGATCGGCTCTCATGCCGCCGCCGTCCAGGACTGCTACCAGGATTTTAGAACCCTTGCGCTCCGGATCGCCGACCGCTGCGGAATCCCGGTGGCTCTACCGGGCCGCGGGTGACTGGGGAGAGCGCCTGCGAGAAGCGGGAAGGGCGGCTTTTCCGGAAGGATTATGACCGATTGCCGACTGGATCGGCGGCGCTCTACTTTAAGGCTTCGCCCGTGCCGCGTCGCGCAGCAAGAGGGATCGGCTGAACTCCAGAAAATCCTCGAGATGCGCGGTGAGGATGCGCACTACGATGGGAATCTGGAGCGCTTGATAATCATGCATCGCGACATTGCGGAATCCCACCATCCGCTTGAGCCGATCGGCCAGCGCCGCCTCGATCCAGCCGCCTTGCGCCAGCAGGTCAAACACCTCGCGGGCGCTCTGCGGTACGCCCAGCCTCTCGCGGCGAACGAGCCTGCCTGTCTCACAAAGTTCGTAACCGAGGCGCGGCGGATGGGCCTGGATGCAAGGCGGGGGCGCAGGTTTTCCCCCGAAGCTGTATGACGACATACTGCCAGGAGGGGAAACCAAGGCCCAACGAAGCAGACAGGCCCATTGCGCAAGCCGCAGGAGAACGCTTGGGAGACAGGCAGGCTGCATGCCGGCCCATGTCCAAGGCCGCTTCACAGGCCCGCTGGATGTTCAGGATCGCCGCGTCCTGGCGGGTGAAATCGGTGGCAAAACCCGTCGGGTTGGCCGCGTACTCCTCCCGCGCCCGTGCGACGCAGCGCTCGATGATCGCCGCCTTATTGACCAGAAGATCATCGGCCATAGACCATGCCTCTTCGCTCGATATCGGCGAGCAGACCCGCGCGCGCCTCGTCGAGAGCGGTCTTTTCGCTCAGCACGGCCGCTTCGAAGAGCCTGGCCCGCAGATCCCGCGCCCACCAACACTGACTCCGGGTGAGGACTTGGTATTGCATCACGGTCGAGGCGGCGCGCAGATCGAGCAGATCGACGGGAATGCCCGCCAGGTCGGCCAGTACGCCCGCGAGATCGAAGAGTTCCCAGGGATCGGCATATCCCTCCACCAGCACCGCCAAATCAAGGTCGCTGCCCGGCCCCTCAGTGCCCGCGATCCGGCTGCCGAAGGCGTAGATGGAGAGCAGCCCGGGCAGACGGGCTCGCAGGGTTTCCACGATGCGTTCGCGAAGGAACCGTTCCATTCTCCTGGACGCCGAGCTTGCCCGACACGGCGGAAGCGCGCAAGGTGACACGCATCGCTTCGCGGATCGGCGAGGGGGAGTCTCCCAGGAGAATCCGCGGCCATTTTCTTGGTCTGGGATTCGGGGAAGGATGCTGCCATCCATGCTCTAGGAATTGGCAATCATGCGCACCAGAGTCACTTTGGATCCGTGGGGCCGGATCGTGATTCCAAAGTCCGTTCGCGAGGAGCTGCAGCTCTCTCCGGGTGACCGGTTGGAGTTGGAGAAGATCGACGAGCAGATCCTCCTTCGTCCGTTACGCGGCAGAGCCTCGCTGCGGAAAAAGCACGGCGTCTGGGTCTTCCGCTCCGGAGAACCGCTCTCCGCCGAGACGGTCGAGCGGACGATCGCGGAGGTACGCTCCGGGACAGAGCAGCCCACAGGCTGACCCGGATGCCACCGGCCGGTCGAAGTTCGGAGATCCGGCCCGATGTCCCTCCGCTCCCTTACCGGGACCAGCGCACGAAGAAGAAATCCCCCTGGATCGCCCTTCCGTCCGGGGCATAGGCGAGGTTGTAGACGCCTTCCAGCCGCCATCCACTCTCCTGCAAGAACGAGACGACCTCGCCCGCGAGCGCCTGGCCGCCATAGAGCTCGACGAACGACGCCTCGACATAAACGCAAGCGAAACACTCCAGGAGCCCTTCGCAGCCGCGCAAGACCTCTCCTTCGAATCCCTGGACGTCGATTTTGAGGAAAGCCGGGCTTTCGATCTCCTTGGCCGAAAGCCACTCTCCCAGGGGACCCACTTCGACGTCCACCCGGCCGGCCTCCTCGGTTCCGGGGAAGAACTCGGCCTGGGCACCGATCGGCAAAAGAGAGGAGGAGTCCTCCTTTCGGGAGATATGGATGGTGCGGCGCTCCCGCTTGGGCGCAATCCCGGCCGGGAAGAGACCGACCTTGGCATCCCCGGCGAAGAGCTTCCGGAAGCGCCGGCAAGGCTCCTCCAAGGGCTCGAAGGAGTAGATCCGGGCTTCGGGCCAAGCGCGCCGCGCGACGAGCGCGAACTGGCCCCGGTTGGCTCCGATGTCGACCAGTGTGGAGCAGGAATGGCGCGCTAAAAGCCGCTCATGCTCGATCCCCGCCGCCACCCCGAGCTGGAGCCCCTGCCGGTAGAGGGGATCCCGCAACAGGGCCGCGAGCTTGGCCCCCTTCCGGATCAGCTCCCGGCCACTCATCGCCGTTTTCCCTTCCCGTTCACGCAGCCCCCCTCGAGATTTCGTCCCATGGTCCTCGGCACGCTGCTCTTTTCCGGGACCGCCGGGGCGGCGCCCACGAACTCCGCATCCATGAAGGAACTGCGCTACGATGTCGAGCGGAGATTGGGAAGTTCGTGACCCCGGTCGGAAACCCCGTGCCCATCCTCGGGAGTCCTCCATCAGGCTCCGAGAGGGTTGGACGACACGCCCAGCCATTGCCGGCTCGGGCCCTTGCTCCCCGAAGCCGGATTGCCAAGAGCCCCGCCTTGCCCGATTCTTGCCGCATGGAAGCAAACGCAGCCTCTCCGGATCCCGGCTTGCCCCTTGGCTCAGAGGGATGCCCAGCTCACCGCCGCGCTGGCCGCGGCGGGAACCCGGGAATTCCCCATGCCTAGAGATTTTCCCCTCCTCCTCGATCGGATCCTCTTAAGACCGCTGGAAGAGGGCGACAAGGAAAGCGTCCGCGCCTTCGCCGGAGATCCGGAGATCTCCCGGGTCACCCGCTCGCTCACCTATCCGGAAGATTCCGAAAAAGCTTCCGCCTGGGTGGACGAGCACATCGCCATGACCCGAAACGGGCAGACCGTGAGCGCCGCCATCCTCGAGAAGAAGCACCGCCGGTTCGTGGGCGCCGGGATCCTTTTCCTGGAGCCCAACCACCGCCGCGCGGAAATCGGCCTCTGGCTGGGGAGGCCCTTTTGGGCCCAAGGCTATGGGCCGGAAGCCTGCCGCGGCCTCATCGATTATGCTTTCGCGGTCCTCCAGCTCAAGAAGGTCTGCGCCTACTGCCTGGCGAGCAACCTCCGTTCCCGTCACCTGATCCAGAAGCTGGGCTTCCGGTGGGAAGGCACGCAGCGAAAGCAGCTCCTCGTCCGGGGCGTCTTCGAAGATCTGCTGCTCTTTGGCCTGCTGGCCGAGGAGTGGACTCCCCTCTCCCATCGGAAGGGCTGATCCCTTCGTATGCTGCCCGCGGAGAAGAGGAACCTTTTGCGTGCGCAGGAAGAACTGAACTTCCGCTCTTTAGCTGAACTTCCGGACGAAAAGTCA
>NZ_CABFVA020000009.1 GCF_902143375.2 Methylacidimicrobium tartarophylax
CGCTCCGCCCAGCCGGGAGCACTCCCTCCTCCGTTGCCGCGGCTTCCGCTATTCCCTACTCTGCTGCTGCCGCTCGAAGCCGTTCCTTTCTCTCCAGCCGAGTTCCCTTGACCTCCCGCTACCGGGTGATCCTTGGCTTCCCGCATCTCCTTTACCGCCTGGGCATCCTCAGCTTTCGCCTTGTTATCCAGGTGAGCCGCCCGCATCTGATCGATTTGAGCCTGCTGGGGATGACCCTGCGCATTTTGAATGCCTGCCGCCGTTTTTTGCGCATCCGCCAGACCCTGATTGCTTGCGGCTTTATCCTGCAAAGCCTGAGCTTGTTCCCTCAGCCGGGGCGCGCTCTGCCCTTGATCAGCAGAGGCGTCTGCTGCCGTTCCCTCCGCGTAAAGAACGGTAAGAGGACTCGCGCAGAGCCAAGAGAGCCCGGTGACCAACCACCAGTTCCGGCCTAATCGATTCCGTCGTTTCATCGCATGTTCCTTGTTTCGCTGGTTTCGTCTGTTTTGATCGAGGATCGCTTCCCAAAAGTGGCCCGATGTCCAATGAGAAAGACGGATCCACTCATCGAATTCTTAGAAAAAAATTCGACGCCGGAATAAAAACGGCGTCGCGCCGTTCGACCAGCAGGGCCTGCCGCGAAATCCCGGAGCCAATCGCTGGCCGACCCAGGCTTCCTCCCCCTAAGCGCAGGCCGCGGGATCAACCATGAAGGAGACAGGATGGGCTTCTCCCGTCGCTTCCCAGACTTGCCCCCCATGACCTTCCCTCGCTCTTGAACTTGGCGTCGCAAGGAGGGCGGGCGTTGCTGAACAAACTACCCGCTTCTCCTCCGCCTCCCCTGAAGATTTCTGAATAGACTTATACCGCGATTGCGCGAAAGACAATTGTGACAAGTTTGTAACATTTTGATGACCAAAGGGTGCCATCTTCTTAACTCACGATCGCATAGCCGTTGCGTATCCTATTTACTTCCATTATGATCAATGGCTTTCTCGCGTAAGCGGGATTCCCGGGGCCCGTTGCAAACACCAGGTCGCTCCTCTTAGGCGAGGCAGTCGCAAGGCTATAGGGAGGATTTCGCCAGCTCGGCCTCGACTTCTTCGAGGCGCTTACGCCGGCTTAAGGGAGCCAGGAGCGAATAGACGCAGGGGACGACGAAGAGAGTGAAGAGCGTCGAGACGATAATCCCGCTGATCACGACGATCGCCAGCGGCTTCCGCACTTCCGCTCCCGGGCCGAAGCCCACTGCGCCGGGCAAGGCCGCCGCAATGGTGGCAAGCGACGTCATCAAGATGGGACGGAGCCGGATCGCAGCGGCATCCAAAAGCGCCTCGGGGAGGGGCAGCGCCTCCTCAAAGCGCTTTTTATTGAAGAATTCGACCAGGAGGATCGAGTTCTTCATCGCCAGACCCATGAGCAAGATGATTCCAATGCCGCTGTAGATGTTGAGCGACATCCCGGTGAGGTAGAGTCCCTGAAAGGCTCCAGTCAGGGAAAAGGGGATCGCCACCAGCACGACCAGGGGATAGAGAAAGCTGTTGAACTGGGCGCCCAGGAGCATGTAGGCCAAAAGGATTCCCAGGGCGAAGGTCACCGGGAAGGAAGCAAAGGTCTCCTTCGCGGTCTGGCTGCTCCCGGTGGGTTCCACGTCGTAGCCCGGCGGAAGCTCCTTGCGGCAGATCTCCAAGGCGGTATCCAGTGCCTTCGCCTGGGAAACCTCGGGTTTCACGTTGGCGAAGAGCGTGATCGCCCGCCGGCGATTTTCCCGCGTGATGTCGAGCAGCTTCGGCACGACCCGCACTTCCGCGATGTCCTTGAGCCGGATCATCTCCCCCCCGTAGCCCGACCAGAGTGGCAAATTGGCCACGTCCTCCGGCTCCCGCCACTGGTTGGGCTCGAGGCGAATCCGCAGGTCGTAACGCCGGTTATCCTCGCGGTTGGTATACTGCCCCTGGCGCATTCCGCCGATACCGGCCGCGACCACATCGGCGATCGTCTGCATGCTGATGTTGGAGTCGGCGGCCTTTTGCCGATCCGGTACCACCTCGAGCTCGGGCATTCCCGTTCGGTAATCGGTGTCCAGATCCGTGTAATCGCCCGTCGCCTCCATCTGGTGGACGATGGCGTCCGCCTTCGCTTGAAGCACGGCGTAATCCGAACCGCGCAGCGAAAGCTCGATGTTGGTGCCCCGCTTGCTGCTGAAGGCGCTCTGACTGATGTCGATCACCTTGATGTGAAGGTCGCTGTACACAGGCTTCTTCAACTCCTTACGCCAAGTGCGGATGATCTCCTGAAGCCGCTCTTTCCTCTGGTTTCGTGGCTTGAGCGTCACAAAGATCGCTCCACGGTTCACTTCGCCTCCGGAATACCCGCCCACGGTGGTGAAGAAGTGAGCGACCGTCGGCTGGCGCTTGAGAAAGCTCTCCAGCTCCTGCACCCGATGGCTCGTATAGTCGAGCGAACTCCCCACCGGGGTCTCGATCCGGAGCAGGGCCATGCCGAGATCTTCCGAGGGTGAGAGCTCCCGGTGGAGCAACGGGAAGACGCGGAGGGAGAGGAAGAAGAGGCCAAAGGAGACGAGGACGACGAGCCACCGGTGACGGAGAGCGAAGCCGAGGCAGACTCGGTAGACGCTTCCCATTTGATGATAGAAGCCTTCCAACCAAGTTTCGACCCGCCCCGGCCCGTGGGAGCCGCTCACGAATTCGGCGCAGCGCATCGGAGCGAGCGTGAGCGCCTCCAAAAGCGAGATGAGCACCGCGCACGAGATCATCGCACCGAACTGGAAGAGGAACTTGCCTACCACGCCTCCCAGGAAGGCGATCGGAGCGAAGACGGAGACGATCGTCAGCGTGGAGGCGGCTGCCGCGAAAAAAATCTCGCGGGTTCCGTCGAGGGCAGACTGCTCCGGACTCTTCCCCATGCTGTGATGACGGGTGATGTTTTCCAGGACCATGATCGAATCATCGATCACGATGCCCACGGCCATCGAGAGGGCGAGAAGCGTAAAGAAGTTGAGCGTAAAGCCCATCGCCTTGCAGAAGATGAAGCTTCCCAGAATCGAGATCGGGATCGAGAAGAGCACGTTCACCGTGGTTCGAAAGGAACCCAGGAAGGCGAGGCAGACGAGGGTGGTGACCCCGATGGAAAAGAGAAGCATGAAGGCGGTCTCCCGAATCGCCTCGGCCGTGAAAACCGAGGAATCGAAACGCGTGCCGATCTTCATTCCCGGCGGCAAATCGGGCTTGATCTCCTCCATGATCCGCTTCGCGGAATTGGCTACCTCGATCTCGTTGTATCCGCGCAGCTTTTGCAGACCTAGACCTACGGCAAGGACTCCGTCGCTCCGCGCAAAGCGGCGCGGGTCCATGATTCCGTCCTCCGGCCGTGCGACCTGGGCGAGCGGCGTGAAGGAGTCCGCCGGGCCCCGCACGTTACTGAGCGTGTTCGTCGCAAAGCTGGTCGTTCCCGCTCCTCCGGCCATTCCTCCTTGCGCGGAAGCAATGCCGGTCAAGGGCGGAAGATTGGCTCCGCCGGAACCTCCCCGATGATTGAGCACCAATCCGCCCATCTCTTCGGGAGACCTGACCTCGCCCATCACCCGGACATTGATCTCGTTATTCGCGCTTTCCAGGTAACCGGAAGCCGTCTCCTGGTATTCGGCCCGGAAGAGATTGAGAACGTCGTTGGGAGCGACCTGATATTGCGCCAGCTTGTTCCGGTCGAGCCAGACGCGGAAGTTCCGATCCGTCCATCCTCCGAGCTGAATGTCGCCGATGCCCTGCACCAGGGAAAACTTGTCGCGAACGCGCGTGTCGACATACCGGATGATCTCCTTCAGAGGCCGTTCCCAGGTGACCGCGAGCCAGAGGATCGGGGAGTCGTTCTGATTGACCTTGTAGATCACGGGGGGATCCACGTTGTAGGGGAGTTGCACGGAACGGATCTTGGAATTGGTCTCCTGCAGAGCCGCATCGATGTCCCGATCCAAGCGAAAATCGAGCTGGATCCGTGCCACTCCCTGCATGACCGTGCTCGTGACGTCCTGGATTCCCTGCACCGACATGAGCACTTCTTCCAAAGGATCGACTACCTCCGCTTCCATCACCTCGGGGGAGGCGCCCGGCCATTGGGCGACGACGGTCAAGACCGGGTAGGTCACATCCGGGAGACGGCTGACTCCAAGGGAAAAGAGGCAGAGGATGCCGAAAAAGACCAGGGCTGCCATGAGCATCCACGCGGCAACCGGTCTTCGGATGGCAATCTCGGGCAGGTTCATGGGATTCCCTCCGGACTCTGCGGGTTCTCCGCATGCTCCCAGACCATCGGCGCCGGCCCCCCGCCAGCCGGAGCGGAAGGGGGACGAGGTTTTCTCTCCAGCCGGGCGAACACGCGGTAGGCCGCTGGAACGACCAGCAGCGTGAAGAAGGTGGAAACCGTTACCCCTCCGAGGATCGTGATCGCCATGGGAATCCGGCTCTCGGAGCCGGGGCCGATCGCCAGGGCCGGCGGGAGTGCCGCCGCCAGAGTCGCGACCGAGGTCATCAGAATCGGGCGAAGCCGAATCGGACCCGCTTCCAGGAGAGCTTCCCGGACGGGCAGTCCTTCGAGATGCCGCTTCTGGTTGGCGAATTCGACGAGCAGGATCGAGTTCTTCTTCGCGATCCCCATGAGCAGCACTAGGCCGATCATGCTATAGAGATTGATCGATTGATGCGTCAGCCAGAGAGCGAGAAGGGCTCCGCTCAAGCTGAACGGAAGCGCCAGCAGGACGGTCAAGGGATGGACAAAGCTGTTGAACTGGGAGGCGAGGACCATGTAGGCGATGACGATCCCGACCCAGAGAGCAAACTCGAGGCTTCCGAAGGTCTCCTCGAAGGCAGCGGCTCCGCCGCTCCAGTAGACTCGATACCCGCGGAGGACATTCCGATCCGCGATCTTTCGGGCTTCAGCCAGTGCCGCCGCCTGGGATTTTCCCGAGGCAACGTTGGCAAAGACCGTGATCGCCCTCTCCCTCATCCGTCGTCCGATCGTCTGGTAGGTCGGGACGGTTTGAAAATGGGCGACCGAGGTGATCGGCATATATTCGTTGGAGTTCGTGCGGACGAAGAGCTTCTGGATATCCTCGGGCTTCACTCGCTCCCCCCCCTCCAGCCGGATCCGAATGTCGTAGCGGCGATCGCCGTTCGTGAACTGGCTCTGCGCCACACCCCCGATCGCAACCGCGATCGTGTTAGCGATGTTCTGAATCGGCATCGCGCAGGCGTTGGCGGCGAACCGGTCGGGAAAGACACGGACCTCGGGCATTCCATCCCGGAAATCGGTATCAAGATCGACGAAGTAACCGGATTTCTTCATCTCATCCGTGATCTTGGCGACCTGCTCCCGAAGCACCTTGTAGTCTTGGCCGCGCACGGAGAACTCGATCGGGAACCCGCGTCCGGTGGTAAATCCACGAATCGACAGATCCTGGAGCGCCACTTTTAGTCCTCCGAGCTTGTCCAGCTCGGATCGAAGCCGATCTCCCAGCTCCTGCTGGGTGAGCTTACGCTCGCTTTTGGGCTTGAGCGTCACATAGAGGGTGCCCACATTGACCTGGGCATCGATCAAGTTGCCGTCGCTCGCACCCGTGCGCTGAATGAATCCTCCGACCTCTCCAAAAACCCGAGCCACCTCGGGATGAGTCGCGATGATCGCCTCGCACTCTTCCAGCTTTCTCTGGGTCAACTGAATGGACGAGCCGACCGCGGTCTGGATCCGCACCAGGAAGGAGGACTCGTCTTGCGCGGGGATCAGCTCCTTGGGCAGGAGTGCCAAAAAGCGCAGGGAGAAGGCGAAGAGGATCGTAGCCGCGAGGAGGACCAGCCAGGGGTGATCGACGCAGATGCGCAAGAAGAACCGGTAGACCTGCGAGAGTCCATGGAAGATCCGGTCCATGAGCCACGCCAGCCCTCGGCGACGGTTCGGGTCCTCGAGCAGCTGGGAGCAACGCATCGGCGTAAGAGTAATCGCCTCGAGCAGCGAAAGAGCGACGGCTGCCGTGATCGTCACCCCAAACTGGTAGAAGTACTTGCCGACGATCCCGCGCATGAAGGCGACGGGCAGGAAGATGGCCAGGATCGCCACCGTTGCCGCCACGGCCGCAAAGGTAATCTCCCGCGCTCCGATCTGGGCGGCCAGGACCCTTCCCTGCCCCATCTCCCGATGCCGGACAATGTTCTCCAGCACCATGATCGCGTCATCGACGATGATGCCGATCGCCAGGGACAGGCCGAGAAGGGTGAAGAAGTTGAGCGTGAACCCCAAAAAGTAGAGGATGATGAAGGTCCCGAGCACTGAGGTAGGAATGGAGAGCAGAACGTTGAGGGTGGAACTCCAGGTTCCCAAGAAGAGGTAGCAGACCGCCGCCGTGACCAGAGCCGAGAGGAGCAGGGTAAAGAGAGTTTCCTGGATCGCCTCCTCGATGTGCTGCGTCCGGTCATAGACCACTTGGAGGGTGAAGCCGGGAGGCAGATGGCGCTTCACTTCCTCCAGCTTCTGCTTGACCGCCCGAGCAACAGCCACCGAATTGGCTCCCGGCTGCTTCTTGATGCCCAGGCCGACCACCGGGTGCCCGCCCGTGACGGCAATTCGCCGGATGTCGTCGAGCCCGTCCTCGACGCGGGCGACATCCTTGATCTGAATGGAGGATCGATAGATGAGCTCGGTCCCGCGCTTCTTGATCTGAATGTTCCCCACCTGCTCCGGAGTGAGCCCTTCTCCCATCGCCCGGACGTTCATCTCCCGCTTCGAGTTTTCGAGATAGCCGGCGGCCACCTCGACCTGTTCCTGCTGGAGTGCCGTCTGCACGTCGAGCAGGGTCAGTTGCAGCAGCTTGAGCTTCTCGTTGTCGACCCAGACGCGCAGGTTCCGGACGTTGTACCCGGCCAGCACGATCTCCCCCACCCCGGGAACGATCTGGAATTCGTCATGCAGCACTAGGTCGACGTAGGTGACCAGATCGTGCAGCGTCTTGTCCTTGCCCGAAACCGCAAGGATCAGGATCGGCTGCTCTTCCGGATTATCCTTGGTCAGGATCGGCTGCGCGACGGGCTGGACGGTCTGTGTCGCCGCCTGGGTCGTCGTATCGTAGGGGAGCTTGACCGAGCTCACCTTGGACTGGACCTCGGTCAATGCCGCGTCGATCGGCCGGCCGAGATCGAACTCGAGAATAATTGACGCCTGCCCCTGCTCGATAAAGGAGGTGATGTTCCGAAGCCCCTGCGAGGAAATCACGGCTTCCTCGATCGGATCGACGATCGATGTCTCCAGGATCTCCGGTGCGGCGCCCGCCCATTGGAGATTGATGGTCAAGACCGGGAAGTCGATCTCCGGCAGGTCGCTGACCCCCAGCCTGCCCAGGGAGATCGCCCCGAAGAGGATGAGCCCGGCCATCAGCATCCAGGCGAAGACGGGCCGACGAATCGAAAGATCGGAGAGTGTCATCTACGGATCCCCTCCCGGATCACGCACGACTGAGTGCCTCTGCCGTAAGGAGGGACTTCTGCACGAGTTCACAGGCAACCGTCTGTGGACCGCAAAGGATAAAACCGCGCCGGCGAGAAAACGTCGCGGAATTTATGCCGTAATTTGACCGTAACGGGCTACAGTCCGCCGGAAAAGGCTCCGGTCTCCATCGCCTTGTCGGGAATAAAGGAAGGCACGATCCTCTCTTGCGGTATTCTCCCATGTTGGACTGCCGCCGCTCCTTCGCGAGCCGACGGAACCGGTAGCCGAGGAGGGGCCGGAATGACGATGATCGGCGCGTCCGGACGCTGCTGGAAATACCCTCCTCCCTCCGGGAAGGTCTTCCATAGGACCATCCCCGCCGGAGCGCGTTCCGAGGGAGCGTGGGTCCGGTTCGTCGCGCGCGCGCTCGAGGAGGAGAGAGGAAGGCATAAGCAGAAGACGCCAAAGAGGATCGGCAGGGGGAGGAAACGTCGTTTGGCCGGCATGCAAGCCAATCTAACCCGTTCCTTCCCCAAGGGAAAGCAGACATTCCGCCTCCCGTACGAATGCTACCCAAGAAACGATAAGGTCTTGCGCAAGCTTTCGCGGGCGCGGAAGAGCAGGGCGCGAGTCGCACTCAAGGAAAGCCCGAGGATCCGTCCGATCTCCTCGTAGGAGAGATCCTCATAGCTTTTGAGGACCACCGCAAACCGCTGTTTCGGAGGAAGGGAAGCGATGGCCCGCTCGACCAGCTCGAGTCGCTCTTTGCCCAGGAGAATGTCCGCCGGAGAGCGGGGGGTTACAGGTGAAACCCCTTCCCCCGGATCGTCGGCCTGGAAGAGGAGAACGTCGGCGGAGCGCCGGCGGCGGATCTCGTTCAAGACAAGCCGGCGGAGGATCGTGAAAAGCCAGGTGCGGAACTTGGCGGTCGGGCGATACCGCTTGGCCGCCCAGTAGACGCGCAGAAAGACCTTTTGCGTGACCTCTTCCGCCGCAAAGCGGTCCTGCAGCATCTTGACCGCGGTGCCAAAAACGGCAAGTTCGTGACGCTCGATCAGCCTTCGGAAGGCTTGGTCGTCGCCCTTGGCGATCTTCGCCATGAGCTCGGCATCTTCCCCTTCTTCCGACACCGCGTTTTTGCTTCCTGCCTTTTTGCCCGATAGGAGGGATATCGCGCAACTTTCCGGACGTTGCGATCCCATCCGATCCTCTCCCTCTTACAGAAGCGAGAGCAGGCTGCTTACTGCGGAGCCGAGACCGGCATCGCCGGAGGCGTCCCGGGTCCGGTGGATGAACTGGTTCGCAGCATATCATGAAGCGGAAGCCCGGTGCGATTCAAGTTTCCGTCGGCCAGGCCCGCCTGGACGAAGAGGTTCACCAGTTGATACCGGGCGTTCATCTCGGTCTGATGGAGCGAAAGCCTTGCCTGCTGGTAGACGTTCAGCGCGACGAGCACATCGAGGAGCTGCGCCACTCCCCGTCGAAAGTCATTCCGCTGCGCCGCATAGTAGAGTGCCGAAACCTCGACCTGCTCCCGATACTGAAGGACCTGTCCCACCGCGGCATTGAAGAGCGCGAAGGCGATCCGTAGATTCTCATCCGCGGTCCGCTTCAGATTTTCCACCTGGAGCTCAGCCGAATGCACAAGCGCCTGCTCCTGACGGACATACCCGGTGTAGAGGCCGCCCGTAAAGAGAGGCATCGTGGTGACGATATTGGTGTTCCAAAGAACGGGTGAATCCGGCTGATGGCTCAAGAAGTAAGTGCCGGTGAGCGCCGTGCGCGGGCCGAACTCGCCGATGGCGACCGCGAGCGACGCTTTCTGGGAGCGCAGGAGCTGCACCTGGGCGAGAACGTCAGGCCGGCTCCCGACATGCACCAGGTACTCTTCCAGGGTCTGGGAGCCGGGAAACGCTTGCGTCTCCTTGAGATCGATCTTTTCCGGGCCGATGCCCAAGTAGTAGTTGAGCGTCGCCTTGTACTGGTTCATCGAACCGATGTAGCCTTCGCGCGCGGCGACCGCGGCCGCAAGATTCGCCTGCCCTTGGAAGACATCGGCGGGACGAGAGCGGCCGACCTTCAACCGATACTGGAGCTCGTTCACGAGCCCTCGCAAGGCCGCGATCTGGTCTTCCAGGATATACACGCTGCCTTCGTAGTTGAGTTCCTGATAAAACGCCTGGGCGACGTTCAGGTAGAGGTTCTGGTAGTCCCACGCCATCGTGTAGATCTGCGCGGAAGCGGTTGCCCGTTGCGCGGCGACCCGATTCTGCTGTCGCAAGCTGTCGAAGAGCAGCCACGTCGAATTGATCGCGTTGAAGGAAAAGTAGCCATTGGGGCTAGCAGTGTTCACCGCCACTCCGCCGATCGTGGGGATAACGCCGACCGTGTTCTGAAAGCTCTGCATGTTCTCCCAGGAAAATTGCGGAAGGAACGCCGATTGGGCTTGTGCGACCACCGCCTGCTGCGCACGCACGGTCTGATAATCGATCTTCAACTGGTCCCAACGGATCGCCGCCAGCCGATAGCATTCCGCCAGGTCGATCGCCTTCGGATCCGATCGTTTTACGGCGATCGGCGAAAGCGCTTGTAGCATGGTTTCCAGCGCTGGCAGTTCCGCCGCAGACGGGCGGCCGGGGGTCGGCTGCTCACGAGCCGGCAGCGCGCGAAGGGGCCAAGGGGAATGCTCCTCTTCCGCCTTCTCCTGCGGCTGGGCAGGCACTTGCCATGGAGAGAGACTGAGCAGAGAGAGGGCTCCGGCGGCGAGAGCCGCCAACCCGCGCGTTCGCGCCTGCCGCGTCCTCCTCTTGCTCTTCATAAGACCCATGCTTTCCCCTCCGGCCGGCCGCTACGGAATCGAAGCCTTGAGGGCCGGCGGGGTGCCTGGACCGACGGGCGGACCGGTCCGGAGAACGTTGTGCAGGGGAAGGCCCGTGGCCTCGATATTGGTTGGAGTCAAGCCCGCCTGGACGAAGAGATTGATCAACTGGTAGCGGGCGTTCATCTCATTCTGATGCAGGGCGAGCCGCGCCTGCTGATAGGTATTCAGGGCCACCAGGACGTCGAGGAGCTGGACGACTCCGCGCTGGAAGTCGTCCCGCTGCGCCGCATAGTAGAGCGCGGAAACCTCGACCTGCTCCCGGTACTGGAGGACCTGCTCGACAGCGGCATTGAAGAGCGCAAAGGCGATGCGAAGGGTCTGGTCGGCGGTGCGCTTCAGGTTCTCCACTTGGAGCTCGGCGACATGCACGAGCGCCCGCTCTTCCCGGACGGTGGCAGTGAGGAGGCCGCCGGTAAAGAGCGGCATCGTCGTCACGATGTTGACGGTCCAGATCACCGGCGAGTCCGGCTGGTGGCTCAGGAAGTAGCTACCCGATATCCCCGCGCGCGGACCGAAATTGCCGATGGCAACAGCAAGCTGAGCCTTCTGCGCACGGAGGAGCTGGAGTTGCGCCAGGACGTCCGGCCGGCTCCCCACATGAACCAGGTACTCCTCCAAGCTTTGCGACGCGGGGAAGGCTTGGGTCTCCTTGAGATTGATCTTGTCCATGCCGATGCCCAAGTAGTAGTTGACCGTCGACTTGTACTGATTCATCAAGCCGATATACCCCTCCCGTTGGGCTACCGCGGCAGCGAGATTCGCCTGCCCTTGGAAGACATCGGCGGGACGAGACCTCCCGATCTTGAGCCGATATTCGAGCTCGCTCACGAGCCCTTGGAGAGCCGCGATCTGATCCTCGAGGATCGAGACGCTCCCTTCGTAATTGAGCTCTTGATAAAACGCCTGGGCGACGTTCAGGTAGAGCATCTGGTAGTCCCTCTGCATGGTGTAGGACTGGGCGGATGCATCCGCCCGGGCCGCGGCCACGCGGTTCTGCTGCCTTAGGCTATCGAAGAGAAGCCAGGTGGTGTTGATCCCGTTGAACGAGAAATAGCCCTGGGAGGTTCCCACAGCCACCCCGCTGACGGTGGGGATGACTCCGGTGGTGTTCTGAAAGCTCTGCATGTTCTCCCAGGTAAACTGCGGAAAGAACGCCGACATCGTTTGTGTCACCACCGCCTGTTGGGCGCGCAGGGTCTGATAGTCGATCTTGAGTTGATCCCAGCGGATTGCCGCCATCCGGTAGCAGGCGGTCAGGTCGATCGCGTTTGGATCCGCGCGTTTCCCGGCGATCGGCGAGACCGCAGCCAGGAGCGTCTCGAGCGAAGGGGCATTGCCAGGAGCGGGACGTCCTTGCACCTGCTGCTGATAGGACGGAAAAGCCAGAACCGCACGGGCTGGTTGCACCTTTTCCGCCTTCGGCGCTGTCTGGGCGGCGGCCAGCCTGGTAGCGCCCATAAGCCCAAGCAGCATCCCTGACCACAACGCCACAACCCTACCCGTCTCACCAAGTTTGCAAGGCACAGGAAAATGCTTGCGAGACAGGCGGGCGAGCCATTCCGAACCGGCGTGACACTTCTTGCTTTTCTTCACGAATCCAACCTGCCGGGAAGAGACTTCCCAGCCCGCCATCGCTTCCGAAAGCGAAATATTTATCGGATTTAACCGGATCACCCGCAAATTGTCTCGCTCGCGCCGCCGCGACTCTCCCGCAGCGTCCGACGCTGTCCAAGGAAGCCGGTGCGCACCACGCTTCGGTCCCTGTCGCCCTATTCCGCTTCCTTTCCCTACCCTTCGGCAGCGCCGCGCGGCGGAATCTCCTTCTCGAGCTCCGGGAAAAGGAGCCGCAACGCCTCCCGGTACTTGACTTGGGTCTTCGCCACAATGAGATCCGGCAACGCGGGCGCGGGCGGGCGTTTATCCCAGGAGAGAGATTCCAGGAAGTCGCGGACGAACTGCTTGTCGAAGCTGGGCTGGGTTCCGCCGGGTTCATACTCGGATTGCGGCCAGAGCCGGGAACTATCGGGAGTCAAAACCTCGTCGATCAGAAGAAGTTCTTCTCCACGGATCCCGAATTCGAATTTCGTGTCGGCGACGAGGATTCCCCGTTCCGCCGCGTACTGGCGTCCCGCCTCGTAAAGCGCCAGGGAGAGCGAGGAAACCCGCGCATGCAGCGCCGTTCCGATCAGCCTCTCCGCCTCGGACGGCTTGAGCGGCAGATCATGCCCGACTTCCGCTTTCGTCGTGGGAGTGAACAGCGGCTCCGGCAAGCGGTCCGCTTCCCGCAGCCCCGGAGGAAGCGCAACGCCTGCCACCCGTCCCGTGCTCCGATACTCCTTCCAAGCGGAGCCCGCGAGGTATCCGCGCACCACGCACTCGATCGGGAGCGGGCGGCACGGCTTCGCCCGCGTCAGCCGACCCTGCCACTCCGGAATCGGCACCGCGGCCGGAAGATCGTAGCCCAAGACATGATTGGGGCAGAGAGACGTCAGCAGGACAAACCAACCGCGGCTGATCTGGGTGAGGATTTCCCCCTTGCCGGGAATCGCCGTGGGCAAGATGCAGTCGAACGCCGAGATCCGATCCGAAGCAACGAGCCAAAGCTCCTCTTTCCAGGAATAGAGATCCCGAACCTTCCCCTGATGAACGAGCTGAAGCCCATAGTGAGCCATCTCTTTTTTTTTCTCCACGGTCTCCGTTTATGCCGCACTTTTCCTTTCTGTAAAGCCAAGGAGCCTTCCCCGGTTCTTCGGCCGGTCTTGCCAAGCTTCGGCACAAGTCGCTAGGATTCTCTCCAAGAGCCGGTTAGCCGCCATTTAAGCCCATGCTGCAAGCCGCAGGAGAAAGCTTGTGAGAAAGGCGGCTTAACGGCCCTGCCCCTTCTTAGGGTGCCGTTCCTACCGCGTATGGGGGTCGCCCGCATTCAAGTTCGCGCGAAGTTCTTCTTTGAAGACGAGCGGAAATTTCCCATCCAGGGGGTGAGCTACGGTCCTTTTGCTCCTCGCTCAACCGACGGAGTTCCCTTTCCCGAGCCCGCGGCCGTTCGGGACGACTTCTCCCGAATGAAGGAGTGCGGCTGCAATCTGATCCGGGTCTACCACATTCCTCCGATCGACCTGCTCGATTCCGCTCTCGACCAGGGCCTGCGCGTCCTCGTCACGATCCCCTGGGTCGAGCGCACGCTGTTTTGGAAAGACCGGCGGGTTCTGCGCAAAATCCAGGACCACGTCCGAACTTCGGTGAGGGAGAGAGCCGGCCATCCGGCGATCTTCGCTTACCTGATCGACAACGAGATCCCTCCCGATCTCGTCCGCTGGGCGGGCGTCCGGAGAATCGAACGACATCTCGATGCACTGATCGGCCTCGTCCGGGAGGTGGATCCCGAAACGCTCGTCAGCTACGCCAATTATCCTCCGACCGAATATCTCTGCCCTCCCTCGGTCGACTTCGTCAGCTTCAACCTCTACCTCCATCGGCCGAAGGACCTCCGCGCCTATTTGGCGCGCCTGCAGAATCTCTCGGGCGAGAAGCCCCTCCTGATCACCGAGTTCGGGATGGACACCCGGCGCCACCGGGAGGCCGAACAGGCCGATCTCCTGGCCAGCCACGTCGAGACGGTGTTCGAATTGGGTTTGGCCGGAACCATCCTCTTCTCGTGGACGGATGAATGGTTCACGGGAGGCTTGGAGATCACCGACTGGGCATTCGGGTTGGTACGGAAAGACCGCAGCCCGAAGCCTAGCTTTCACCGGGTACAATCCCTCTTTCGCTCCTGGGAAGAACCGATCGTTCGCCGTTTTCCACTCCGAAATCCGCCCAAGATTTCCGTCGTCGTCTGCAACTTCAACGGCCAGAAATACCTAGGCAACTGTCTCCGTTCCCTGGAGCGGCTCCACTACTCCGATTTCGAGGTCATCGTGGTCGATGACGGTTCTACCGATGGCTCCGGGAAGCTCCTGGAAACCATGGAGGGGATCCGCATCATTCGCCAAGAAAACCTCGGGTTGGCGGTCGCGCGAAACCGAGGGATCGCCGCGGCGAGAGGGGAGATCGTCGCTTTTACCGATGCCGACTGCATCGTCGACCGGGACTGGCTCTATTTTTTAGCAAAGGCCTTCGAGTCCGGCGATCTGGCGGGAGTCGGAGGGCCGAATATCGCTCCGCCTCCCGCCACGGCGCTCCAGGCGACCGTCGCCGCAGCCCCCGGCGCTCCCGCTCACGTCCTGCTCACAGACCAGTTGGCCGAGCACCTCCCCGGATGCAATATGGCGTTTCGCCGTGCCGTCCTGGAGGCGATCGGGGGATTCCTTCCCGACTTTCGTGTCGCCGGGGACGATGTGGATCTCTGCTGGCGGCTGCTCGATCGCGGCCATCTCCTCGGATTTGCGCCGGGTGCCCTCGTTTGGCACCACCGGCGCTCGACCGTCTCGGCCTACCTGCGGCAGCAAGTCGGTTATGGGAAGGCCGAAGGACTCTTGCGCTTTCGCCATCTCTCGCGTTTCCGCTCGATGGGAGCGGCATCCTGGAAGGGACGGATCTATCCGCCAAGTTCTTCCCGCCTCTCCCTTTTTCCACCCTTGGTCTACCATGCCCCCTTTGCCGGCGGCTTCTTCCAATGCCTCTATTCTCGCCCCGAGCCCTTTTGGCTTGCCGCCGTCTCCAGCGAGGAATGGCTGGCCCTGCTGCTCCTTTCGGTACTACTCGGCCTGCGCTGGCCGGCCTTCTTCGCACCAGCGCTCCTCCTGCTTTCCGCCAGCCTGGTTCCGGCAGCGGTTTATGGGCTTCGCACCGAGATGGCACGGCCCTTTGCGAGCGGGCCCCATCGGCTCCTTCTTGTCGCTTTGGCCTTCCTGCAACCCCTGGCTCGCGGCATTCCCCGGCGCCTCACCTGGCTTCTAGGCAAGCCGGCTCCCCCCTGCCCGGACGCCCCAACAGCAGCTTGCACAACCAAGGAGACGTTCTCTCGGGAAGGAGTAGCTCTTTGGAGTGAGTCGGGCGCCGAACGGCTGGAACTCCTCGATCGGATTCAATCCGTCCTGGCAGAGAATCGCTATGCCTATGCGCTCGATTCCGGCTGGGACGACTGGGACATTCACGTCTTTGCCGGGCCTTGGTGGAATGTGCGTCTGCGCACCTTGACCGAAGTCTATCCTCAAGGCAAAAGACTCCTGCGGGTAGGAATCTTCCTCCGGCCAAGTCCATTGGCCGTTCTTGCCTGGATATTCGGATTCTTTGCCGTGATCGCGGGTCTAGCCGCCTTCGGTCGCCCCGCCCTGCTCTGCCTCTTGGGAGGTGCGCCCGCCGTCATCCTCTGGGTTCGAGAAGGATTGCGCATTCGCCATCGGATCGCAGAACTGGCAGGCAAGGCGGGCCAACGACTCGGTCTGGTCCTGGTTCCCTGGCTGCCCTTCGGCTCACGGCCCGACTCGTCTTTCGATTCACCGCACGAGAAGGGGTGAGACGTGGCGCCGAAATCGGGCATGGGAGGCGGAGGCAAGAGCCGGTGGGCCCTCTATCGGGAGACCCTCCCCTACTTTTCCGGCCTCTTCGGCTCCATTCTTTTCGCCACCCTCCTGCTTCTCTTGACGGTGGCGGCAAGTCTCCTGCGCCCGTGGCCGGTGCAGTGGCTCATCGACCATGTTCTGCTTTCACCGCACTCCAAGGCTCTCTTCCTGGGCCGGCCTCTTTCTCCGCCGGAAGCCGCTTTCGGCGCCGCTTCGGCGCTCGTCGGATTTTCCCTGCTGCACGGAGGCCTCAATCTCTGGGCCACTTCTCTTCTCTATCAATGCGGGCTGCGTGCTCTGGTCCTGCTTCGCACCGATCTCTTCGAGTGTTTGCAAGGCCTTCCGCTCTCCTACCATCGGAGCCGCGTCGGCGCAGATCTAGCTTACCGGGTGACCTATGACGCCCAGGCGGTTCAGACGCTTTTCCAAAAAGGGCTGGGCACAGTCTTGGGGTCGAGCGCCACGCTGATCGCCGCCGCCATCGTCCTATTCCGGATGAACCCGCTCTTGGCGGCGTGCGCACTCGGAATCCTTCCCTTCCTCTGGTTCGTCATCAGCCATTTCGCAGACCGGATCCGCAGGGAAAGCGGGGAGGTTCAAGAGAAAGAAAGCACGGTGCTTGCGCATGTTTCGGAGGGATTGACCAACATTCAGCTGCTTCAGGCCTATGGGCGCGAAGACAACGCCCTCGCTTCCTTCCGCCTTCATGCCGAGCAGAGCCGGCAGACCAATCTCGCCTTCCTTCGGACCAACAGCGTCTCCGTCATGGCGGCGACGGTGATCACCGCCTTGGGCACCGCCCTGGTTCTCTTCGTCGGGGCGCAGCAGGTCACCCTTGGTCGCCTGACCGTGGGGGAATTATGGATCTTCCTGAGTTACCTGGCGCTCCTCTACCAGCCGCTCGAGCAACTCTCTTACACCGCCTGGGCCCTGGAGGATGCGGCGGCACGCCTGGGCCGCGTATTCGACGTCCTCCGGACCGAAAACTCGATCCCCGATCCGCCGCATGCTCCGGTCTTGCCGCGCGTGCGTGGAGAAATCCGCTTCGAGCGGGTGTCGTTCGCCTACGAAGGACATCCGTCGATTCTGCACCAGATCTCCTTCTCGATCGCCCCGGGACAGCGCATTGCCATCGTGGGTCCGACCGGCAGTGGGAAAAGCACGCTTCTTTCCCTTCTTCCCCGCTTTTTCGAGCCATCCGAGGGCACGATCCGGATCGACGGGACCGATATCCGGACCGTAACCAAACGATCGCTGCGCGAGAACATGGCGATTGTACTCCAGGATACCCTGCTCTTCCAGGGCACCATCCTCGAGAACATCGCCCTGGGAAAGGCCTCCGCCTCGTTTGCCGAAATCGAACAGGCGGCCCACGCCGCGCGGGCCGATGAGTTCATCGACCGGCTGCACCAGAAATACCAGACCCCCGTCGGCGAGCGTGGACTGACCTTGAGCGGTGGCCAGCGACAGCGGATCGGAATTGCCCGCGCCTTCCTCCGGCAAGCCCCGATCCTCCTGCTCGACGAACCGACCGGATCGCTGGATCCCGCCTTCGAGGGCGAAATACTCCAGAGCTTGCTTCTTCTCTCTTTCCGCCAAACCACGCTGCTGGTCACCCATCGGCTTCACCTTGCCAGCGAAATGGATTGGGTCTTCGTACTGAACGAAGGCCACATTTCCGAATCGGGCCGGCACAGCGATCTTCTCGCCCAGGGCGGACTCTACCGGCGGCTCTGGGAAGCGCAGAACGCTGACGGGATTCCCGCCGTCACGACTGACCCTGGTTAACTTGGCTGTCTCACAAGCTTTCTCTTTCGAATCGCGCCACGATGGACCCCATCCGGCTCACCTCATATCCAGGCAGAGCGGCAAACTCGGCCCGCATCCGCGAATCGGAGAGCAGGTCCAGGAGCAGGGCAACCGTGGGGTGATCGACTTGATCTTGCGGAACGATCCAATCGAACTCGCTTGCTCCCAGGGCAATAAATTCGACCCCCTGCGCCTGAGCGCAGGCGCGATTGGTCAGGGCGGCGTCGACCGCGCCACCGGCCACCGCCCGCGCGGCGGAAACCGGACTACGAGCCGTCCTCTCATACCCTCGGATCGCACTCTCCGGAATGCCCTGTTTGCGGAGCAGCTCATCCAGAAGGGCCCGGCTCCCCGCTCCCGCCTCCCGATTGAGGAAGCGTAGGTCAGGCTGGGTCAACTCTTCGGCGGAGCGGATGCCCATCGGGTTCCCCCGCGCGACGGCGATTCCCTCTTCCCAGCGGGCAAAACGAATCAAGACCCCACCGATCCCCTGCAAGGCTTCCCGCGCCAGCGCAACGTTGTCGCGCGCTTCCCCGCCGGAACCGCCGGGGAGATGGCAGCCCGCCAGGTGCGTCTGACCCGCCCGAAGGGCCTCTGCCGCCTTTTCGCTCGCGCAGGGGACCCAGCGCAGGCGGTCCCGACTCACTGCGGCGATTCTCTCGACGAGCAGGCCGATTCCGGGGTCACAACCGAGGATGAAGGCGCTGCGTTGTATGGCCGAGGCGGAGGAGAGAAACGTCCACTGCCCTTCCGGACGATCGTCCGGAAGGAGAGCATCCGCCGCGATGAAGGCGCCCGAACCCTCTTCCAGCCGTTCGACCGGGTAAGGGATCAGCCGGCCGCGCACATCCGCCAAGGCCAGCCGCCTGCCGCCTTCCACCTGGGGAAACGGGCCCGACAAGAGAGGAAGATCGATTCCTTCCCAACAGGGAAAGATCTCTTCGACCCGGCTTCCGAGCGCTCGCGCAAGGCGGATGGCGACGAGCGTGTTCGGAATGTAGCGCCCGGTCTCGATGGAGTGGAGGGCCTGCCGCGTAATCCCGACACGGCTGGCCACCTCTTTCTGCGCAAGCCCTTTTTCGAGCCGCTTCTGACGAATGGGAAGATCGAGAGAGGGGAAGATTCCCTGACGCTCCTCCCGTTTCTGTCGGTCGGTTTCCATCCCTTGCCTTCTACGCTGCCCGTGAACCGCCGCCCGTGCCCGATTCGGCTTCCCGAGCAGTCACTTCCGTTCCGTTCGGCTCCCACTCCGCCGTCGAAAGGCGGGAATGTCGAGATTTTCCCCCTTGTATAACGTGGCGGTCGTTTTCGCAAACGGGATGCTTTCCGCGGAGGAATGGACGAGTTCCCTTTCCGGAGCAGCCGGAATCGGAGAAGGAACCGGCACTTCGGTTTGAGTCCGGATCTGCTCTTCTCGAACCGGCTCCGGGAGCTTCGATTTGGGGAGCCGGGAATGGGCGCGACCCAGAAGGAGCAAGAGGCGCTTTTGCATCGGTCGAGCTTGCTTTCGCCGACAAAAAAAGCTGCGCGCTTCCTTGGGAAGAAGATCCTGCAGGCGCTTTTCGAGTTCACCCGCCCGACCCGAGCCCTCCTCGCTCCCCTCGATGTATCCCAGGCAACGGTCGGCTTTCTCGGCTGCCTGCCCGAATTCGCGGCTCTCCCAGAAGGGGAGCGAGGAGAAATCGAGGCAAGAGCCTGCTTCCGCAAAAACATGGCAATCCTCGATCTCGCCGGCGACGGCGAATGGGGAAACCTCCGCCTCGCTTTCTCGCCCAACCGGAAGGACGACTCCATCGGCCATCCCCGACCAGACATCGACCCATCGTGCGATGGTCCCGTGAAATTCACGCAACCGGGATCGCACCCCGGCTACGCCAGGAGCAGATTCCTCCGGCAGCACGCCCGCCGTCGACAAAAGAAATACAGAGGCCTCCGCCGAGAACCCCTCACGAGCGGCTTCGGCCGCCTCCC